>JBGUIG010000112.1:0-3511 GCA_045112795.1 Anaerovoracaceae bacterium
TTTTTTCTCTGAATATTTAGTGCCCGTTTCCCAGTGAGCATACCCCCGGACACTAAAAACCAAGATATTTCAAATTTGAGAAAAAAAACATTAGTGCCTCTACATTCTTGTGTCCCTTAAAGTCACTAATGATCAAGAATGCAAATTGATCAAAGATGCAGATTGGCCAAATATGCGGATTGATCAAAGACATGGGCTCACAATAAAACAAGGACTCCGGATTTTCCCTCTGAAGTCCTCGTAGTTCTAATAATTATTTACCGAAGTACAGCTACTCCTCAAGCAATATGATTCCTATATCCACATTAGTAAGACTGCCAATATACTTCTCAGCGTCTCCTTTGAACAGGCCCTGCTTGTAGTAACCAATCGATACAGTAAGATCTGAGTGAACAGCCAGCGCCGCCTCACCGGTATCCCCATTCATGCCACTGTTGATATCAACGCTGATGACATATGCGCCTGCACGATTACCTTCATTCTCGATATCGCTTGAGCCGCCTTCAGAATTGATAGATTTTGAGGTCCCGGCGTCATTTATAGCCCTGATAGCATCAGCCGCTTTGCCGCGCACCTCGCCCTTGAACCCGGTCCCAAGAATGCAGTCTACTAGCACATCGCATCCTGACAGATCTTTATCTGCTTCAAATTCAGTGATTGTAACTCCAAGGTTCTGCGCCTTTTCGCAGTAGTATCTGCCATCTTCCGAAAGCTTATCGGAGACTTTCAGTATGGTTGAATCTATTCCTGCTTCCTTAAGTATCCCCGCAAGAGCATAACCGTCTCCGCCATTGTTGCCTCCGCCGCACAGGATACCTATGCGTTTTCCCTGCCAGCTGTCATAAGCCCGGTATACTCCGTAGGCTGCACGGTACATGAGTTCCTTGCTTGGTACGAAATTCTCTATTGTGTAGGCATCACTTCTGCGCATCAGGTCCACGGATACAAGAGTCTTGTCTTCGCGGAGTTTGCCGTATAGATATATATCATACATGCTGCCATTCTTGCAGACTGCCTGTCTCTGGATACCTTCCCTGACAAAGCCATTCTTCTCAAGTACACGCGCTGATGCTTTGTTAGGTGTGTATACTATACTGGAAATCCTGGCTATGTCCAGAGTCTCGAAAGCCTCGATGCAGAAGAGTCTTGTCGCCTCCGTCATTATACCCCGTGACCAGTACTCAGTCATCAGCATGTATCCTATCTCGCAGTCTCTTCTGTATACATCCGGCTTGCACTCTACAGTTATGTTTCCGACAATTTGACCATCTACAGAAATAGCCCTGAACAGGCCGTCCAAGCCATCGTGTTCACTGACCATATTAAGCCACCAGTCGGCATCCGCCTCAGTGTACGGATCCGGCATTCTGTCAGACAGGTACGTCCTGTCGACCTTATTACAGAGACTGATGAGGTCATCCCTGAGATCATACGACCATTTTATAAGTTTGAGATCCATATTTTTATTCCTCTGTTTCCTTGATTACATACTTGGTGCCTTTGCCGTTGCCGGTGTATCTCATGACGAAGTCGAATCTCCGCTTGTATTTCTTATCTGTGACTTTAGATACCAGGATGCTGTCATCGTCCCAGCCTCCTCTTGCTGCGTGGACCATCAGGCCGTCTCCGAGGTAGAGTGTAACGTGATTGGATTTGCTTGGTCCTCTGTCAGGATTTGCGACGAGGATGTCTCCTCTCTGCAGGCTGTTAAAGTCAGGCTTACCAAGGTCTTCAAAGCATCCGTATCTTGTATATGTGGACTCGGTCATGCCGATGCCCTTACCCTTGCTGCAGGATTCGAGTAGTACAGGGTCGCCAGCACCGTGTGCAAAGCATGCGTGCACGAAAGGGTTGCAGCAATACGTCTTCTCGTAAGAATGACCGTTTACCTTGCCTTCCCCCTTGATATCCAGATTATTGCCGCAGAAATAGCAGCCGAATCTGTGCGCTCTCTCACCTGTGCCGTATGTGAATGTGTTATCTTCAGCAATTTTCACACCCCACTCGCAGGCAGCATCGATGGCTTCCTCATTGGTCATCTCCTCTTCTGCAATGACAAAGTTCAGCTTCTCCCACGGGCTCCTGGTCTTGTCACCAAAGCCTCTTAAGCTAAGCTCGTATTTCTTATCCGGCTCGAATTCTTCCATTGTGAATTCGGAGTACGAGGTCTCGGTGAGAAGCTCCTTGCCGTTGTAAAGCTTGTAGGTGGAGTACTCATCTGCACCGTCCCAGTCTATGAAGATCATATCATCCTGTATCTCAGCTGTAAGCTCACCCGGAGAAGTTGTGCTGACCTTCTCAGGACTGGACATCTCACTATAGGAAACTCCGTCTACTCTGCGCTGAGCTCTGACAGCATAATTATGCTTCTCATCTTCATTAGGCGCCTTATCTATGAATGTAAGCTCTGTCTGGTTACTTATCCTCACGTCATCACGATAGATCTCATAGCTGGTAGCGCCATCAACAGCTTCTATCTCAATACGAATATTGCCATTGCCCTCTTCGGTATATATCTCAACATCAGGAGTCTTGAGAGCAGGGATAGCGGATACAGTCTGTACCTTCTTAGGAGATCTGCGCAGAGGATCACGTTTAAGTCCTGTGTATGATTCGACCTTGTATATGTATTCGTGATTCGCAGTCAGATGAGTATCTGTAAACTCCGGTTCTGTGACGGTTCCGGCAAGCTCATAAGTCACGCCGTTATCCGAAGATCTGTAAACATTGTAACCGGCTGCCTTCTTAGACTGATCCCAGGACAGAGTGACTGAGTGGTAATCAGTATCTGTTACCTGAAGGCCCTTGACCGGCTTAGGAACAGGCATGAAAAAAACGCTCGCCAGAATTATAAGAATGAGAGCGAGATCCAGTATCAAAATTTTCTTAAAAGGAATATTCCTGCCTGCAATTTTCATAAAATTCATTATAAATCCTGAAAATGAAAAAAGCGAGCATTTAGCTCGCTTTGGGGTGGTGCGGACGAAAGGACTCGAACCTTCACGCGTGAGCACCAGAACCTAAATCTGGCGTGTCTGCCAATTCCACCACGTCCGCATAGGTTGGGCTGGAGTCTGATATGATCATGGTTCAGATGAATCATATCAGACTCCATTTTATTTACCGATATCTGATTATGGTTGCCTGTAGTTCAAAATATGGATCTTCAGCAATTATTTAATGCACTATCTGTAAGATACAGCCTGATAAAGGTCTAGCCTGATTAAGGACTAGTCAAATTAGAGACTGTATCAGTTTATATGCTAGATCGTTAATGAACTAGTGAAGACAATCTCAGAATATAGATAAATAAAAAAGAGGATTCTGATGAATCCCCATTTATGGTGACCCCACCGGGACTCGAACCCGGGTTACCGCCGTGAAAGGGCGATGTCTTAACCGCTTGACCATGGGGCCATATAAGAAAAGCAGCGACGTCCTAATTTCCCAGGAGGTCGCCCTCCAAGTATCATCGGCGCTAAGGAGCTTAACTACTGTGTTCGGGATGGGA
>JBGUIG010000113.1:0-13806 GCA_045112795.1 Anaerovoracaceae bacterium
GGCGCATTCGTACTCGGATGGTTCGGAGCAGGCGGACTTCTGCAGATCGCAACTTCCGTATGCAACATGCTCTTCCCTAAGATCAAGGGTACTGTTACAGCTCTCGTTATGATCGCATCTTCACTCTGCAACTACACAATCCTGACTGCTGCTGCATCAATGACTCCGTCCGGAGTTATGATCATGAACTGCGTTCTGACAGGCATTGGTGTTCTGCTCGGAGTATTTGTAAACATGAACTACAGCAAGATGCTCGCAGCTGCTGAGAGCGGCAACTAATCTTAATCAGATTATTTACCGGAACACGCTTTTAACAGAAAGGAAATACAAAATGAAGACTGTTAAAGTAAGAAATACTGTTATCGGCGAAGGAATGCCTAAGATCTGCGTTCCTATCGTAGGCGTAACCAAGGAAGCAATTCTTGACGAAGCACGCGCTATCACCAAGCTCCCTGCTGACGTAGTTGAATGGCGTATTGACTGGTTCGAAAACGTATTTGAATTTGACAAGCTTGAGGACGTTCTCAAGGACCTCCGCGAGGTACTCGGCGACATGCCTATCCTCATGACATTCCGTACTTCCAAGGAAGGCGGCGAGAAAGCTATCGAGGATGATGTATATGCAGACATCAACATCAAGGCTGCACAGACCGGTTATGTTGACATGGTAGACGTTGAAGTCTTCACCGGCGATGAGATCGTTAAAAAGATCATCGACGGAGCTCATGCTGCAGGCGTCAAAGTCGTTGCTTCCAATCACGATTTCTTCAAGACTCCTGACAAGGATGACATCGTAGGACGTCTCCGCAAGATGCAGGATCTTGGTGCAGATATTCCTAAGATCGCTGTAATGCCTACTTGCAAGAAGGATGTTCTCACTCTGCTCGCAGCTACTGAAGAGATGGCTAACGAGTATGCAGACAGACCTATCATCACAATGTCCATGGCAGGCACCGGCGTTATCAGCCGCCTGGCAGGCGAGGTCTTCGGATCAGCCCTGACCTTCGGCGCAGCTGCTAAGGCTTCCGCACCTGGACAGATGGGAGTTGAAGATCTGAAGGACGTTCTGACAAAGCTTCACAACGCACTTTAATCATTTAGTTTTCTTAATAGCGCATGGACTCCCGGAGAGGAGTGCATGCGCTAGATCAAGAAAGGGGTAGCCATGAAAAAAACATGGAAATGGCTGGACCACTATCTTGAGGAATCAATACTGACCGTTCTGCTTCTTGCCATGGCAGTAATTATGGGGATACAGGTATTCTCGAGATTTGTTCTCAAGGAATCCCTGTCATGGACTGAGGAGCTGACCAGATATCTCTTCATCTGGAGTGGATTTCTGAGCGTCAGCTACTGCACCAAACGATGCATATCTATCAAGATAGAACAATTCGTCGCCAGATTCTCGAGGCGTAATAAAGCGATTATCAAGGTCGTAAATCACACCTGCGAGCTGGCATTCTTCTTCTATATGATTCCATTCGCATGGTCATATATGATGTCTGCTGTAGAGAGCGGACAGGTCAGCCCTGCACTGTCACTTCCTATGTACTATGTGCAGGCGGCACCTTTCGTGTCGTTCGTCCTGGTCGCATTCAGGATCCTGCA
Organism: Anaerovoracaceae bacterium; assembly: GCA_045112795.1. Classification (GTDB taxonomy): domain Bacteria; phylum Bacillota; class Clostridia; order Peptostreptococcales; family Anaerovoracaceae; genus Crickella. Next base: position 1,609 of record JBGUIG010000113.1, read on the forward strand.
GAGATGGATAATAGAGTTCCGTATCGCCAGAGGCGAGAACGTCTATGATCCGGCTCATCCGGAGAGAAACACTCCTGAATCCTACATCGAAGCCAACACAACGGCAACCGCCGCTGAAGGCAGAAAGGAGTAGGATATGCCGGCAATACTGTTATTCATCATATTCGTGATACTTCTTATTATCGCGATCCCGGTTGGTATAACGCTGGGAATCACTGCAGTTCTCCCGGGAATCTTCGACTCCTCTTTCACTGTCGGAGCGAAGTATCTCATCAGAGCTATGTTCGGAGGCCTCGACAGCTTTCCGCTGCTGGCAGTTCCGATGTTCGTTCTCTCGGGAATTATTATGGCCAAAGGCGGAATTTCGCGCAAAATATTCGACGTGTTTGCGTATTTCTTCGGAAGATTCACAGCAGGCATGCCATGCGCAGTTATTATTACCTGCCTGTTCTACGGAGCGATCTCGGGATCCGCTCCTGCGACAGTAGCAGCTGTCGGAAGCATGACCATACCAGTGCTCATCGGTCTGGGTTATGATAAGACCTTTTCCACTTCTGTAGTAGCAGTTGCAGGAGGCCTTGGTGTTATCATCCCGCCGAGCATACCGTTCATCATGTACGGAATGGCGTCAGGCGCTTCAGTCAGCAATCTCTTCCTCGCCGGAATCATTCCGGGACTGGTAATTGCCGGACTCCTGATGTCCTATGCAATCTTCTACTGCAAGAAGTTCGGGGAAGATAAGGAGAAGATCTCTGCAGAAATCGGCGTGCTCCATGAAAAAGGTCTCGGAGCAGTACTTAAGGAAAGCTTCTGGGCGCTTCTGAGCCCGGTAATTGTACTCGGGTGCATTTATTCAGGTATCACTTCGCCTACAGAAGCTGCTGTAATCTCCGTATACTACGCGCTCATCGTGAGCCTGTTCATATACAAAGAGATTAAGCTCAAAGACCTCTGGGGACTGCTTGTAGAAGCAATCAAGACTTTTACTCCGATACTGTTCATACTTGCCGCATCCACAGCATTCTCAAGAGTGCTCACACTGATGCAGGTACCACAGACAGTCAGCACATTTATACTTGAAAACTTCTCAAGCAAGGTAGTAATACTGCTTGTCATCAATGTATTCCTGCTGGTCGTCGGAATGGTAATGGACACGACTCCTGCGATTCTGATCCTGACACCGATCCTGCTGCCTATCGCACAGGGTATCGGAGTGGATCCAATCCAGTTCGGTGTAATCATGGTAGTCAACCTGGCTATCGGATTCGTTACACCACCGATCGGAGTCAACCTGTTTGTAGCAAGCGCGCTTACAGATGTACCTGTCATGGAAATTGCACGGAAGGCTATGCCTATGATCCTGCTCTTCCTGATAGCTCTGCTTCTCTTCACATTCGTACCGGCATTTTCGCTGGTGCTGCTCTGATGAGGGGGTGATGATATGTTAAGAAATACAAAAATGAAATTCAGCATATCTATCATGATAGCAATAGTACTGATTATTGCTTCAGCTCTCTGCGGATGCAGCAGCGACGACGGAGAGCAGAGATACGCTTATCCTCTTGCAACAGCAAGTCCTGAGGATACTGTAACGCAAATCTACGCTGAAAAGTTTGCTGATGAGGTTTCAAGACTCAGCGACGGACGCATCAAGATTCAGGTCTACGCGAATTCAACCCTCGGTGGAGACAGAGAGCTTCTGGAATCGTGCAAAGACGGAGACATTCCTTTTGTCGTACAGAACACTGCTCCTCAGGTAACATTCATGCCTGATCTGGCTGTATTCGATGTGCCATGTGCATTTGAGAATCTGAATGAATGCAGAGAGGTTCTCGATGATCCGTCATTCAGCAGCCTCATCGGTTCCGTTTATGAGAAAGGCGGATATCACCTGCTCGGCATTGCCGATCAGGGATTCAGAGTAATGAGCACCAACAAAGCGGTTAAGTCGATGGCAGATTTTAAAGGCCAGAAGATCCGTACGATGGAAAACCCGTACCATCTGGCATTCTGGAAATCTATCGGAGCAAATCCTACTCCAATGAGTTTTTCAGAAGTATACATCGGTCTGCAGCAGCATACGATTGATGCTCAGGAGAATCCTTATGAGGTAATCGTGTCCAACAGGCTCTATGAGCAGCAGGATTACGTAGTTGAGACAAATCATCTGCCTCACCTGATCACTCTGATCATGAATGACGAATTCTTCAGCGAGATGCCTGCTGAGGATCAGCAGATTCTGCAGGAAGCTGCTGCTACTGCAACAGAGTATGCGCGTCAGGCTTCTGACGACAGAATTGCAGACAGAATAGCTACTATCGAAGAGAGCGGTACTGAAGTTCTCAAGATCGACGAAGAGACTTACAACAGTCTGGTTGACGCCAGCAGTGCTGTAAGAGAATCAATAGAGAAGAATGTGGATCCTGCCATATATAAGGCATACATAAAGTAAACAATTTAATAGGATAAAACTCCTTATAACAAGAAAGCCGCAGTTCAGCTTTTATCTCCTCCCTCCGGGGAAAGCCTGACTGCGGTTTTCTGTTGTAGTAAATTGTGTCTTATGACCTGTCAGCACCTGCTGCCATGGATGGTTCCCACAAGCCTTCCGATTTCGAAATAATCAGATTGGCTGCCACATCGCCTTCCACATTAATTGTAGTGAAAGCCATGTCCAGCAGTCTGTAGAACGCCGCTACCGGTCCGATGAGATCTATTGGCAGTCCGAAGATTGTCAGGTATGAAGTCATGAGAATTATTCCTCCGCCCGGGATTCCCGGAGCCGCCATGTTAATCAGAGTCGCAGCAACCGCCATTGCGGCGAGCTTGCCGGCAGACAGATCCATGGAATAGAAATCCGAAACAAACAGAGACAGACAGCAGAATGAACATGCTCCTCCGCACATATTTATAGTGCATCCGAGAGGCAAAGTGAAAGTGCTGATAGACTCAGGTGCTCCCAGTTGTTTGGTGCTGACGCGAATCGACGTCGGAAGAGTCGCAGCCGAACTTGTTGTAGACATTGTCATCAGCGCGACTTTGCCGCATGCTGACAGGAAAGTCCTGAGGCTGATTCGTGTGTATGCCTTTACCGGTAATGTGAAAACCAGTATGAATACCGCAATACAAGCAAGCCAGCAGCACAGAATGTATTTGCCGATAGCCATGAATATACCGGTTCCGTATTCCGCAACGGAGAAAGCCATCAGTGCCATAACACCTACAGGCGATGTTTCCATGATCATCGAAAGAACACTGAACGCAACTGCCGACATACTGTTGATAAGGTCCTTCAGAGGCTTTCCCTTATCACCTGCTGCGTGAATTGCCAGCGCGATAATAACCGTAAAGAGTATCGTAGGCAGGATAGCATTATTTATCATGGCTTTCAGCATATTATCCTGCACAATTCCAGTCAGCACATCTCCGAAACTGAGAGGAGCCGGCGCTTCACCTTCATAAACCGGCCTGTTTTCAAATACAACGTTCAGTCCCGGCCTGATCAGCATTGCAACAACAAACGAGACTGCAAAAGACGCCAGGAACATCACTATATACAGGAGAATCGTTTTGGCTCCGATACGCCTGAGGGAAACCGAATCCGGAGAATTAATGATTCCTCCGGCGACAGCACATACAAGAATCGGAATTATCATAAGCTTGATCAGATTCAGGTATATGTCGCCAAGGAACTTGATGCTTATTGAAAAAGAAGGCGCAAGAAAACCAAGGGCAATGCCCGCGGCAAAACCGATTGCTATTCTTATAAACAGATTTTCTTTCTTAAAGATATATTTCAATCTGCTCCCCTTCTGACTGATCCGTCTGCGAATCGTTAACTTAGTTATTATACATAATTTACTGTATTTAACAAATCATAGCAAGAACTCCTCCATTCTCTGCCGGCGGCGGCATGCTACAATGCACATTTCGCCCGGCAGCTGGTATTATGCTCTCATTTTCCTGCCCTGATATGGTATACTGTTCAAAAGCAAAAATCCACAGACAGGAGACTACAATGACAGAAAGCAAAGCAGTCACCAGAATGACTGATATTATGGCTGCTTTCATTGGCCATACAGCAAAATATCTGCCTGACGATGTCCTCGCAAAACTGCACGAACTCCGTAACAAGGAGGACAATCCTCTCGCGCTTGAGATCTACGACCTGATGTTTCATAATCTTGAGCTTGCTTCGCAGCTTGACCGCCCGACCTGCCAGGACACAGGCGTCCTGCAGTTCCGTATCAGGTGCGGCACCGGCTTTCCGCTGATGGGAGACCTCGGAAGGCTTCTGCCCGAAGCTGTGCGCAAAGCAACAGATTTAACGCCTCTCCGCCACAATGCGGTAGAGACTTTTGACGAATACAATACCGGTGACAACTGCGGCGAAGGTGTACCGACCATATGGTGGGACATCGTTCCGGACTGGGATGGCTGCGAGATATACACTTACATGGCCGGAGGCGGATGCTCTCTGCCGGGTCATGCAATGGTTCTGATGCCAGGTCAGGGCTATGAAGGCGTCGCGGATTTTGTCCTCGAAAGGATGACATCATACGGCCTCAATGCCTGCCCTCCGCTTCTTGTCGGTGTCGGTATCGGTGCAACATCAGAAACTGCGGCTCTCAATGCCAAGCACGCACTAATGCGTCCGGTCGGATCGCACAGCAGCAATGCAAAAGCTGCTGAAATGGAGAGGCTGCTCGAAGACGGCATCAACGCAATAGGCCTGGGTCCTCAGGGCATGGGAGGCAAATATTCCGTAATGGGCGTAAATATTGTCAATACCGCCCGCCACCCAGCTACTCTGGGTGTTGCCGTTACAGTCGCCTGCTGGAGCCACCGCCGGGGTCTTATAAGATTCGACAGGGATCTGAACTACACTGTTATGACTCATTCCGGATTCAGATTCGAAGATGAACCTTGTGCCTTTGACCCTGACAGTCCATATGCCGGATGTGCCGGTGAGAAAGGAGGCAGAGACTGATGACTGAAATCAGAGATGGCAGAAAAGTGCTCATCACCCCTGTCACCGCAGAGGATATTGACGCGCTGAACATCGGTGATGTTTTCTTTCTTGACGGCGAAATGGTAACAGGCCGCGACTCAGTGCACGGGCGTGTCGTCAATGACGGTCTTGAAATGCCTATAGATATCCGGGGCAAAGCAATAATGCACGCCGGTCCGATAATCAGAACTGTTGAATCATCTGACGGCGGTTCTCCACGTTATGAGATGGTATCTGTCGGGCCGACTACATCAATGCGCATGGAGCGTTTTGAGTATGAATTCATAAGGGAGACAGGTGTCCGGATAATCATCGGTAAAGGCGGCATGAAAGAAAAGACAGCAGCCGGATGCCAAGAATTCGGTGCAATTCACTGCATTCTTCCTGCCGGCAATGCTGTAGTCGGCGCTGTCTGCGTAGAGGAGATAATCGGCGCAGAGTGGCTGGATCTCGGAATGCCTGAGGCATGCTGGCACTGCCGTATCAAAGAATTCGGTCCTCTGATCGTAACAATCGACTCTCACGGACGCAATTATTACGAAGAGAAGAAAGTCGAATACAATCAGCGCCGCGAAGAGCAGGCCGAACTCATACACAGGCAGGTCCACTTCATGAAGTAGAAACTGCATTGAGAACTTAAGAAAATAATCAAGATACAGCATAGATTGCATCTAAAATGCCCCGGAATCCCGGGGCATTCTTTTTATGCAGATATTCCGGATATGTCTGCTGAACATATCCCGGTAAATAATTCCTAGAATCTAAGTGACAGACAGCTGAGGCCTCCGTCTATCTTTCTGAATTCGGAGGTATCTACAAGGATAACAGGATATCCGGCATCCTCAACGGCCTTCTGAACGGCGTCATATCCGAGAGGAACGATTACAGTTCCGTTCATCCATATGCAGTTAGCGCCATAAGCCTCTTCTTCAGGAACTATGATTTTGTCATATGAAGCGAAATCAGGTTTGTCGATGAATTCTCCGGAGACAAGCATCTTGTTGTTTTCGATGTAATTTACTCCTGTCTTGAGGTGAAGAACCTCGGTCAGCGGGACGGCCTTGACTTCATAGCCGTAGGATCCGAAAAAGTCAGCAAACTGCTTAATGCCCTCTTCATTGGTTCTTGCAGACACGCCCACATAGAAAGCATCGCCAACCTTCATTACATCTCCGCCCTCGAGTGTTCCCGGAGCCTTGATGTATCCGATCTGGTCATCATTGTAGAACTGCTTTATCGCATCAACAATGTACTCAGTCTCGCCGTTTCTTGTGCCTGCGCCGGGATTTGTGATGATTGCGCATTTCTCAGAGAGGACAGCTACATCCTCAACAAAGCATGAATCCGGATACTCTTCGAGAGCAGGCAGTACAAGAACATCAACGCCTGTTGATTTTAGTGCTTCGATGTATTTCGCGTGCTGCTCAAGCGCCTTTTCATAGATCGGCTGGCCGAGCTCAGGTGCAGAAGTGATACCGTCACAGATCTTGGAACACGGGGTCCTTACAATAGTGTGCTTAAACATTATTACTTATCTCCTTTAATCAGTGCAAAGGGCTGCAGGCAGCCTCTGTATGTCTATAAATCTGTCTGCCGGTGCATAGAGGCAGAATATTGCCGTTACAGCACCTTGGACAGGAAGTCCTGAAGGCGCGGATTCTGAGGATTTTCGAAGAATTCTTTCGGCTCATTTTCCTCAGCGATAACACCCTCGTCCATGAAGATGACTCTGGTTCCGACCTCTTTGGCGAATCCCATCTCGTGAGTAACGATAGCCATTGTCATTCCGTCATGCGCGAGTTCTCTTATAAGCTCGAGTACTTCGCCTACCATTTCCGGGTCAAGAGCCGATGTAGGCTCATCGAACAGCATTACGTCCGGACCCATCGCCAGCGCGCGCACGATAGCAACTCTCTGCTTTTGCCCGCCGGAAAGAGTCGACGGATACACATTCGCTTTGTCCGCCAGACCGATTCTCGTGAGCAGCTCCATCGCGCGGTCTTTGGCATCAGCCTCGCTCATCATCTTGTGGTACAGCGGTGCGAGAGTCATGTTCTCAAGGATCGTCTTGTGCGGGAACAGGTTGAACTGCTGGAATACCATTCCCATCTTGCAGCGGACGCTGTCGAGGTCTGTTTTCTTATCGGTAAGGTCGGTGCCTTCAAATATGATCTGCCCGCCTGTCGGCACTTCCAGCATGTTCATGCATCTGAGAAGTGTACTTTTGCCCGAGCCGGACGGTCCGATGATTACAACTCTCTCGCCCTTATCTATATGCAGGTCGATGCCTTTGAGGACCTGGAGGTCGCCAAAGTCTTTCTTAAGTCCCTTAATGTCTATCACTTTGAGCCAGCCTCCTTTCAAGTTTCTTTACGGCTTTGGACAGTCCGTAGACCAGTATGAAGTAAACAATCGCAACGGACACGAGTGTGAAATACGGTGACATTGTCCTGCTGCGGACAAGGTCGCCGGCACGTGTCAGGTCGACGACAGCTACCATTCCGACGATTGATGTTTCCTTCAGAACGGCGATGGCCTCATTGCAAAGCGCAGGCAAAATATTCTTGATAGCCTGCGGTAATACGATCAGGCGCAGTGTTCCGATCTGCGAGAGACCCAGCGAACGTCCGGCTTCTGTCTGGCCATAGTCTACTGATCCGATTCCGCCTCTGATTACCTCGGATACATATGCTCCGGAGTTGATTCCGAATGCGATGCAGCATACGAGCACCTTGTTAGGGAATCCGCTCATGACTATGAATGTCATGATCATAAGCTGGATCGCGAGAGGTGTTCCTCTCATTACCGCAACATAGGCAGCACATATCTTATCCAGCACCATCAGACACTTTGCTCCGAGGGAGTCCTGATGCTTGTCTCTTGCGTTCTCGGCGAGAGAATGCACAAACGAAACGATGATTCCGAGGATGATTCCTATTATCGCCGCAACTATTGTTATGATTATGGTATTCTTGAAACCTTCAACGAAGATCTTGTATCGGCTGTCTCTTATGAAGGTCTTGATGAATCCTTGTTTCAGACTTTCAAACATTTAATACCCCGCTATACCCGTACAGGGCTGCGCCTATGACGCAGCCCCTTCAGGTTTTTCTTTTTAATCCTGTGATTTCTTATGCTTCAGGTCGATTAGAGCTTGGAAGCTGCTTCACTGTGCTGTACAAACCACTCATCTACCTTTCCTTCGGAAACAAGGTTCTGGATGATTTCGTTGATCTTAGCTGTGAACTCATCGTCTCCCTTTGCCATTGCTGCGCCGATTTCCTCAGTCTCAGCCTCAGTTCCGTCAGCATATTTTACAGGGAAGCACTGCAGTGCGTCGCCATTAGCTGTAACGAGGTTCTCAGCGAGTACGGAGTCGCATACGATAGCTGAAAGTGTGCCGCTCTTGAGCTCTTCTGCTGCATCAGGGAGCTGCTTGTACTGATTGTTCTGTGCGCCTGTGTCCTTGAGAACTCCGCCGTCGATTTCATCACTTACCAGGAAGTCTCCTGTTGTTCCGAGGTGAGTTCCTATCATCTTTCCTGCAAGGTCGTCCATTGCCTTGATGTCACTGTCTGCTGTGACTACCATGTACTGCTGAACTGATGTATATGGATCAGAGAATGCCATCTCTTCTTTACGCTCTTCTGTGATTGTGATGCATGCAAGTCCGAGATCAGCGTCGCCGCTTGTAAGAGTTGCAGGAATAGTATCGAACGCGATGTTGGATACCTCGAGCTCTACTCCAAGCTCATCTGCGATAGCCTGAGCGATTTCAATGTCGATACCTGTTGGCTGTCCGCCTTCACCAATATACTCGAATGGAGCCCATGCTGCGTCTGTGCAGACTACGATTTTGCCCTTTTCCTGAATTTCAGCGAGCTTGCCGCCGCCTTCATCTCCGCCGCTGCTGCTTCCGCCGCCGCATGCTGCAAGAGCCAGTACCATAATCGCTGACAGTGCAATGATCATAATTTTCTTGATTGAATTCTTCATAGTGTTACCTCCGGTCCTTTCTTTTCATATATGTCCCTTGTTTTACAACCATTTTTATTTATGTGCTGATTTACTGCTCTTCCTGAAGCAGGCATCTGATGTATGCTATCTGCTTTCTTACGGATGCCGGGCTGGTTCCGCCGGCTGAGTTTCTCCTTTCAACACATGTCTTGAGCGACAGTCTGTCGTGAACGTCCTCTTCGATCAGATCCGAGAACTGCTTGTACTCTTCTATCGGAAGATCTTCGAGTGCGCATCCTCTGCCGAGGCAGTAGGATACGACTTTGCCCGAGATGTTGTATGCATCTCTGAAAGGCATTCCTTTGACTACCAGATAGTCTGCAAGGTCTGTCGCATTGATGTATCCCTTCTTGGCGGATTCATACATGCTCTCTGAGTTGACCTGCATTACTTCGACCATTTCGATGAATGCTTCAATGCAGAGCTTGACGGTCTCGACTGAATCGAACAGCGGCTCTTTGTCCTCCTGGATGTCCTTGTTGTACGCGAGCGGCAGTCCTTTCAGAACTGTCAGTATCGACATCAGATTGCCATATACCCTTCCGGTCTTGCCTCTGCAGAGCTCTGCGACGTCCGGATTTTTCTTCTGCGGCATTATTGACGATCCTGTTGTGTATTCGTCCGGCAGCTGCACGAAGCTGAATTCTGAAGTAGCCCACATTACAATCTCTTCTGACAGCCTTGATGTATGCATCATGATGATTGAAAGCGCCGACATCAGTTCTACAAAGTGGTCTCTGTCGGATACAGCGTCCATGCTGTTCATCGCTATTCCGGTAAAGCCGAGGAGACTTGCTTCATATTCTCTGTCAATGTTGAATGTCGTTCCCGCAAGTGCGCAGGCTCCGATCGGTGATCTCTCGAGCATCCTCTTCTTGCAGTCTGCAAGTCTGCTCTTGTCCCTTTCGAACATCATCGCGTAAGCCATCATGTGCTGTGCGAAAGATACAGGCTGTGCGTGCTGCATGTGAGTGTATCCCGGCATTATGACATCAGTTGTCTGTTCAGCTTTGTCTGCGAGAACCTTCATAAGTTTACTAAGCAGATAGTCGATAATGTCGATTTCCTCGATGCAGTACATCTTGGTGTCGAGAGCGACCTGATCGTTGCGGCTTCTGGCTGTGTGCAGCATCTTGCCTGTATCTCCGATCCTCTGAGTGAGAACTGTCTCCACGAACATGTGGATATCCTCTGCTGTAGGGTCGATCTGAAGAGCTCCCGAAGTGATATCCTGTTCGATTCCTGTCAGGCCCTCGATGATAGCATTTGCCTCTTCTCTGGAGATGATGTTCTGATTAGCCATCATCCTGGCATGTGCTATGCTGCCCGCGATATCTCTCTTATATAGTCTCCTGTCTACAGCGATTGATGAATTGATCTCATCTACAAGATTTGCAGTTGTTCCGGCAGTCCTGCCTGCCCACAGTTTGTCCATTTCCGATCCTTTGCTTTGATTAATGTGTTTTACCTTATTCCCGGGGCTTTGCTTCTACTTGAGCGCGCCTTTTTCAAGCAGTGCCTGTACCATTGTCGGCAGTCCCCAGATATTGATGAATCCTGCAGCCTGTGCCTGATCGTAATCAGTCTCACCGAATGACGCGAGCTCCTCTGAGTAGAGTGAGTATGGTGAAGTTGTGCCTGCAGGGATGATGTTGCCCTTATACAGTTTGAGCTTAACCTCTCCTGTTACGTTCTTGTTGGCTTCGTTAGCGAAAGCTGTCAGCGCTTCCTGCAGCGGTGAATACCACTTTCCGTTGTAAATCATGTCTGCATAGTCGACAGCGAGCTTCTGCTTGAGGTGCATTGTTTCCTTGTCTACAGTGAGCATCTCGAGCTGTTCGTGTGCAAAGTACAGGATGGTTCCGCCCGGTGTTTCGTATACTCCGCGGTCCTTCATTCCGATCAGTCTGTTTTCGACGATATCTATGATTCCGATTCCGTTAGCCCCGCCGAGTTCGTTGAGCTTCTCGATGATCTTGGAAGCCTTCATCTTCTCTCCGTCGATTGATACAGGAGCGCCGGCTTCGAATCCCAGTGTTACGTATGTCGGCTCATCAGGTGCCTTGAATGGGGAAACTCCCATCTCGAGGAATCCTTCCTTGTCATACTGCGGTTCGTTTGAAGGATCTTCGAGGTCAAGACCTTCATGGCTCAGGTGCCAGAGGTTCTTGTCCTTGGAGTAGTTAGTCTCTCTTGAGATCTTCAGAGGTACATTGTGAGCCTCTGCATAATCGATTTCCTCATCTCTTGACTTGATGTCCCACTCTCTCCAAGGAGCGATGACCTTCATTCCCGGAGCCCATCTCTTAACAGCGAGCTCGAATCTTACCTGGTCGTTGCCCTTTCCTGTGCATCCGTGAACTACTGCATCAGCGCCCTCTGCCAGAGCGATCTCAGCCAGCTTCTTGCCGATTACAGGTCTTGCGAATGCTGTACCGAGCAGGTACTTTTCATATTTTGCTCCCATTTTGAGTGAAGGGATAATTACGTCCTCTACCATCTCATCAACGAGATCCGCAACGATCAGCTTGCTTGCTCCGGTCTTGAGAGCCTTTTCTTCCAGTCCTTCGAGTTCATCTGCCTGACCAACATTGCCGGCTACAGCAATGATCTCAGGATTGTTGTAGTTTTCCTTGAGCCAAGGAATGATGATGGAAGTATCGAGACCTCCTGAATATGCGAGTACTACTTTCTTGATTTCCTTCTTGTCCATTTCAAACCCTCTGCTGTCTGACTGTTATTCGTATTGGTGTAAATATTCATTTCTGTGAATATTTATTCTTAATATTTATAATGTCGTTATTATAAATATTCATTCATGTATTGTCAAGGCTTCTCATTGTATATATATCAATACATTTCGCGAATCGTCGTAAAGTGCCGAATTTCCGCATTTCTGCTCTTTTGGCGGGATTTTTGCGCTGCCGCGCCACAAATGTATATTTATTCATTTTAGATGAAAAAAGGGCAGAAAAAGAGCATAGTACCGAAAAATCGGGACTATGCTCTGCTTTGCATGAAATATTAGTGAATACTCAATGAGTACTCTGTTCCGGATAATCTGCTATTTGAGAACTACCGGGCTTGAAGAATCATCAGCCTTGACAGAATGTGCTATTTCGAAGAGTTTCTGGTACTCAGCGTTGTTCTCTTCATTTTCAACATCTGCC
>JBGUIG010000114.1:0-2307 GCA_045112795.1 Anaerovoracaceae bacterium
AACAAATGCAGGAGGCGTCAGCCGACCACTGCAGGGCAGTCACAAGCCCCTTCTTCAAGGCGTTAGCCTAAGTAGGGGTAGTTGACAATCTGATTGCGCATATTTGTGAATGTGCGGGAATTAACATCAGGAGCCGGATACTTTCCGGCTCCTGGTTTTGTTCCTATGTCTCCGCGTGACAGTTGGTTTATTCCCGTAAGGGTGATAATATCAATATATAAACGGAACAGCAAACATGACAGAACCGGTAAGGATCCTGTCAAGTTCTGACTTCAATGGTATGAGAGATATGAAGCAAAGCGACATCATTATTGTAGGTGCCGGAGGCATTGGCTGCGCTGTTGCAAGAGAGCTTTCACGCTACAGGCTCAGTGTTACGGTTCTTGAAAAGGAATGTGACATTGCTGCCGGCGCAAGCGGCAGAAATTCAGCTGTGGTGCACGCCGGATTTAATAACAGGCCGGGAAGCTTAATGGCCAGACTTTGCGTGGAAGGGAACCGCGGATTCGAAGATCTGTGCAGGCAGCTGGATATCCCTTTCAAGAATACGGGCAAAGTGTTAGTTGCGTTCGATGATGAGGACATTCAGATTCTCAGAGGCATAATTGCGCAAGGTGAGCAGAATGGCTGTGAAGATCTTCGTCTCATTGGCGAAGAAGAACTGAAAGCCCTCGTGCCCGGAGTAAACGGAATTGCCGGAATGCATTCACCTCATACATCAATATTTGATCCTTTTGCCTACTGTGTCGCACTTGCTGAGAATGCTGCTGTTAACGGTGTGCATTTCTGCTTTGACAGTGAAGTAAGCCGGATCCGAAGAAGCGACGACGGGTTTATAGTGCAGACTGCAGACGGAAGTGAATTCGGATGCAGGATTCTGATCAACAGTGCGGGCCTGGGCAGCGATAAGATATCCGAAATGGCCGGAGTGAGCGGATACCGGATCTATCCATGCCGGGGTGAGTATTTTATTCTGGATAAAGTTGCTGATAAACTGCTCGACATACCTGTATATCCTGCGCCGAAGCCGGGAATCGGAGGACTTGGCGTCCATCTGACGCCAACTTTGCACGGAAATATTATTATAGGACCGAGTGCGGAGTATATTGATGACAGAGATGACTATTCCAGTACGGCGGCGATAATGGATAAACTGCTCACAGAGGCGACAGAATTGCTGCCGTCAATTGAGAGACGATACATCATAGGTAATTATGCAGGTATCAGGCCAAAACAGGCGCCTCCGGGCGAGGGCGGATACAGAGATTTTGTGATCAAAGAGGAGGAAACATGTCCTGGGCTGATAAACCTGATAGGCATCGAGTCACCGGGGCTTACAGCATCCATGCCAATAGCACGCATGGTCAGAGATATCATAGGGGAGAAGCTGGATCTTGCTGAGAAGGATGATTTCATTGCAGAAAGGAAGGCGGCGCTTAGATTCAGAGACTTGTCTGAAGAAGATCAGGCAAAGCTGATTGCGGAAGATCCCGAATTCGGAGAAATCATATGCAGATGTCAGAAAGTGACTAAACGAGAGATACGGAATGCCATAGAGAATCCTCTTGGGGCACGAAGTATTTCTGCGATAAAATACCGGGCCTGGGCGACAACAGGCCGCTGCAACGGCGGGTACTGTCTGACCAGAATCGTGGATATGCTGGTTAATGAATACGGCATGAAACCTGAAGAGATAACATACAGGGGAAAAGGCGGAGAATTGTTTTCCGGAAAGGTGAAATGATGGAAAAGTGTGATGTTCTGATCATAGGCGCCGGACCCGGAGGACTTGCTGCAGCTGTAGGAGCGAGAAAAGCAGGGGCCGGCAGAGTCGTGATTCTGGAGAGGGATTCGTGTGCAGGCGGGATACTCAATCAATGCGTCCATGACGGTTTTGGACTGATACGCTACAATGAGCAGCTTACCGGGCCCGAATATGCTGTCAGGGCAGTAGATGAAGCAGTGAAAGCCGGTGCTGAAATTCTGTGCGGTCATCAGGTTGTCAGAATCGGTGAGGACCGGACGGTTATTGCTGTGAGCAGAGATGGCCTTAAGAAGTTCAGACCGGGTGCTATAGTACTTGCAACAGGCTGCAGGGAGAGGACCCGCGGCGCAATCTCAATTCCGGGAAGCCGGCCGGCAGGAGTCTTCACAGCAGGCGTTCTGCAGAATTTTGTGAATGTGAGAAATATAATGCCGGGCAGTCGAGTCGTAATCCTCGGATCCGGCGACATCGGAATGATCATGGCGAGAAGGCTGACTCTGGAGGGAGCTGAAATCAAGGCGGTAGTTGAAGTGCTGCCTGAG
>JBGUIG010000115.1:0-22236 GCA_045112795.1 Anaerovoracaceae bacterium
AAATGCGGTATTATTAATACTTCAGGCGAAGAAGTAGTTCCGCCGGAATATGACTGGATCGAGGATGCTCCGGGTGAGACAGAATACGCAGTTGCATCAAAAGACGGCAAATGCGGATATATAAACCTTTCCGGCGGTGAGGGAATTCCTTTCTGCTTTGATGAAGCGGATTATTTCAATGCGGATGGGTACGCGGCAGTATCTGTAAACAGTAAATGGGGAGTAATTAACACCAGCGGCGAGATCACAGTCCCGATTATGTACGCTGAGATCGAAACAACTGACAAGGGTTATTCGGTCGTAACAAACGGCGGCAAAAAAGGCCTAGTGGATTCTTCCGGGAGAGAGATCCTGCCTGCAAAATACGACATGATTGACGCAATTCCGTCAGGGGATTCAGTAGTGTTCGCGGTTTATAAGGGAAGTGAAAGTTTCCTGTACTCAGACAAAGGCAAAATGCTGGCTGAGTTCGGCAAGACGGCGTTGGAATATGATTCTGAACTGAAAACAGGAGGGATAATAGGAACAAACAGCGCGGGAATCAAGGCGGCCAGGCAGGGGACTATTGATGAAGACAATCCGCCTGTATACAGACTGTACGACAAGTCAGGCAAATCTATAAGCGATACCGAATATACATACTTTACAGATTATGGCAGCGTCGCTTATGTCGAAACAGAAGAAGGCAGCGGCCTTATAACATCACAGGGTGAGGAATTACTGCCTTGCGCATATGACTGTATGACTGAAATAACATCAGACGATGGTGAGCCATGGCTTGCTTACTACAGACTGTATGAGGGGTGGACCGTATACGACACATCCGGAAAGCGCCTGAAAGCGCTGAGAAAAGTTCTTGAGGACGCTCCGGAAGACAGCGACTTCTATCTGATTGGTGATGACAGAATTGTCATCGGCCTGTGTGACGGTTATGACGGGCCTCTTGCCGGTGATATGAAAGACTTCACGGGCAGAAAGATCAACAAAGGCTCCATCAAGGTCCTGTATGGAATGAATAACGGTAATACAGTAATAACAAGGGATAATGAGAATGAGAAGAACGGCCTGATGGATACAGACGGCAACATACTTGTTCCGGCAAAATATTACTCGATCGAATATTGCAAGTCGGTATATGGTCCGTTCTATCTTGCCAGAACACAAGCGGAGAACGGCAAAATTACCTATTTCAACAGAAAAGGGGAGCAGGTTACTGAGTCAGATGTATACGATGACCCTATGAGCGTTGACGGACTTATCGGAGTTGACTGATACTTGATGATACCTGAATAAATGCCGCAAACAGCCGAAAAACGCAATAATCTGCAAAAGCAAAAATACTATCAAAAAACACTTGCTTTTGCTTTGCACTTTGCGTAAAATATATGGGCGCGTCAAATGCGCGTACTGTTTCCGCATGCTTGTGCGGAGACGCAAATTATTACTTTCTGCACCGTTAACAGCGGTGCCAATATGACCACAGGAGGTGTCAACATGAGAGATTATGAACTTCTATTCGTGCTTGATCCGACTCTGGACGAGGAGACCAAGGCTAACCTGATCGAGACTGTTAAGTCAGTCATCAATGCAGGCGGAGAGGCTGGCGAAGCTGATGTTTGGGGCGAGAGAAGACTTGCTTACACCATCAACAAGAAGAACACTGGTTACTATGTAGTTCTTCCGTTCAAGGCTGACGCAGAACTGCCTAAGGAACTCGACAGAAGACTCAGAATCAACGAAAACGTAATGAGACATATCATCGTTTGCCAGGACGAAGAGTAGTGAAAGGACGGTCTGACTATGAATCAAGTAATATTGATCGGAAGACTTGCAAGAGACCCTGAACTTAGCTACACACCTAACACCCAGTCTGCTGTCTGCAGATTTACAATCGCAGTTGACAGACCGAGACGTAATGGCGAGGACGCAGGCGCTGACTTTATCCGCATCACAGTATGGGGAAGACAGGCTGAGACTTGTGACCGTTACCTCTCCAAGGGAAGACAGGTTGCTATTCAGGGCAGAATCCAGACCGGCAGCTACAAGAACAGAGAAGGCGTCACTGTTTACACAACAGATGTCGTTGCTGACAGAGTTGAGTTCCTCGGCGGCGGCCAGGGCGGTCAGAATGAAGGCGGCCAGGGCGGCTACAGACAGCAGAACAACTCATACAACGGCGGATATCAGAACAGTGGCAACAACAATGCCCCACAGGGCGGCAGCTTCGGCGGACCTGACGATGCATTCGGATCAGACAACACATCCGGCAGCCAGGACTTTGGCTTTGGCGGCTTCGATGATCTCCCGGATACATTCCAGGCAGCTGAGGATGATATTCCATTCTAGAGAAAGGGGAAAGCACGAATCATGGAAAGAAACAGCAGACCTAAGCGCATGAACACAGGCATGAGAAGAAGAAAAGTATGCCAGTTCTGTGCTGATAAGGACAAGAAGATCGACTATAAGGATGCTGAGACTCTGAAGAAATACATCACTGAGAGAGGCAAGATCCTCCCAAGAAGAGTCACAGGAACCTGCGCTATGCACCAGAGAGCAGTTGCTAAGGCAATCAAGAGAGCAAGAGTAGTTGCTATCCTGCCTTTCGACGCAGAGCAGTAAGATCAGACACCGAAGCCCGGCTAACAAGCCGGGCTTTTTATTTGCGCTGTTTTACAGAAATAATCGAAATATATTTCATGAAAAGGGGAAAAAAGGGGCGATTGATTTGCGGCAGTACTAAAAACAAAGTATACTCAATAAAAACAGAGTCAGAATAACAGCTAATCATAATCGTGGGGACTAAAGCAATGAAAAGTGACTCGGTACAATTCAATACCAGGATGACACTTCAACAGATAGTACAAGTGCTGAACTCATATAAGTGTCAGATCCAGAGTATTCAGTCAGATCCTTTTGCACAGGATAAAGCGGATATTGAAGTTGTCATGGTCGGCATGGCAACAATGGCAGATGCAGCTATGCATGTCGGTGCCGGCAAATCTCAGTGGGGAGTGCAGGTATATGTCTATGACATGGGCAAATACCGCAGCGTCGAACTTGTGGCTCTTGGTGAAAGCGGATTCAAATACGCCTGGACAGAAGGCCGCTATCAGGGTGCGCTCGACTCCATGGTAAACGGGCAGTCATATATCAACATCCGTCACAGCAAGAAATACCGTGATGAAATCATGCGCAAACTGCAGCCCGTCACAAGCGGCGGATCGAGAGGCGTTTCAGATGTTCTAAGGAGCCGGCTCTACAAGGCGATTGACCAGCAGCCTGCGGTAGAATCAAGAGAGCTGACTGACCGCATCTTCACTCAGATGGAGTTAACGATGAGGAGCTTCCTTGACAGTCATCCGGACTTCTCTGAACAGGGGCTTATGACAGTGCCTAACGAGGAACTGGACGCTTATGTTTCTGAACTTATGCAGATTGCGGATGATGATGCAATATACGGAAATGACAGGACAGCTCTGTACACACTTATCTATGTGCTGAGCATCATAGAGAAAGACCATAATAACGAGAGATTTCTCTCTTACAACCTGCTGGACAGAGTTCTGCAGCTTGAAAATTCAGGAGCAGATATCACAGAGGATCTGAAAATATGGCCGCTGTTTGCGAGATACTTTGACTTCGTAAACTGGCATGAGATGAAATACGGTGAGAATGGCACCTCCGGCAAACTGAAAGCGGATGATCCTGCACTGATGGGTATAAAGCTGGAGACCATGAAGCAAGAGGCTGCTTCTTCCCGGAAGACGGCAGGAAGCGGGTCAAAGACCGGAGCAGCTGCCGTAACTGCAAAAGCAGGAGCAGCTGCTGCAGCAGTATCTTCAGCGGCAGCAACTGCAAACAGTAGTATTTCGTCAGGTGCAGAAGCCGTCAGGTCTGAAAAGACTAAGACTTCAGCCGCATCTGGCAAAGCAGTTTCCATGAAACATGCATCAGGCGGCAGATCCGGAATATCATTCAACAGAAAATACCTTGCCCTCGCGGCGGCTTTCCTTGCGGTTATCATACTCACTGCCGTAATAGTCAATATGATAGATAAGTCGAAGTATGAGAATCAGACAGCCGATTCTGACAGCAGCGAATATGCCGAGAGCAGCAGCGGCAGTGAATTTGTGGATGATGTGACTGAAATATCGGTTCTCAGTTCCGACTGGGACTGGGATTCGTCAAGGGAAGATGAAGACGGATATGCTGTGGATGCAATACTTCTTGTAAGAAACGATTCAGGATCTCCGATTACAGGCATAGATTTCTATGTTGATTCAGAAAAAGGCGATAAGATTATAAATGAATGGAATCCGGAAGGAGCTATGCGGGCTTACGGCTATGTAGAGAACGGATCGGTCGGAATCATGGTCGGAGAGGTCTGCGCAAAAGTACATAAAACAAGGCCGGATGACAGTACTTATAATATAACCGGAGCATATATTAATCACAGTATCAGTGACTATACCGTTCCATCGGGATATGTGACCAGAAGCTACGGGGAAGGGAACAACGATTACGATGTCTCCATTGATAATCCCAACAGCGTTCCTGTCAGCCAGAATTCCAAGGTGGTAATGGTCAAGATTGAGAATAATAAAATCAAAGATTCTGACGCGACAGGCAGACTCACTTCGTCAATTGCTCCGGGTACGACGGGGTTCATTCAGGAAAAAGCTTTCTATGACCCTCATATGTACGTGAATTACAAACAACTGAAAGTATATGCGATAGATACAGACTATTATGACAAGGCAAACTGAATGGCCTCATGTATAGTCAGATACAATGAAGAAAAGAAAGAAAACAATAATTACAGCAATTATAATAATACTGGTGTTGGCAGCGGCATCCGCTTCAGCAACTCTGTATGTACGTGGTGTGCTGGATCCCGGATGGCATGAGATCAGGTCGGGTTTCAGGTATTACATAGATGAGAATGGAAAGCCTGCCAGCGGATATGTGATAATAGATGATGAGCCTTATTATTTCGGCAGATTCGGAATTCCATGCAAAAAGGGATGGATCACAGAGCCTGAAGGCAAAGATGCTGAATTCTACTGTGAAGGCAATGGACGTCTCATGACCGGCTGGCACTATATGGAAGGCAAAGCCCGTTATTTCTATCAGGAACAGGATTGTACTGATGACAGGCGGATTGGAGAAGTCGCCAGAGATTTCACGACAGCAGGCGGTATATACATAGACAGCAAAGGATACCTTGACGGTGAGGAAGGCGAGGCTGTCGGCTACGGAATAGATGTACTGAACCGCTATGGATGGGATCTGGAGTCTGCGTATAAGTATTCAGCAGCTCTCCGATATGCTGACGGGAGATCTGATGATTACGGACTTACCATTCATTCATGCGGGTGGCATGGATTCAAATATGGTGAAGGCAACTGCCTCGCATGGGCAGGAACTTTCTGTGTAATGGCAAAACTGCTTGGATATGACTGCCGTATGATCTGGGGAACGCTTGAATTCCGCGGAGAGGAAGTAACTCATTCATGGAATGAGATATGGGAAAAAGACGGGCCTCATATCTATGATCCGCGAAGGAATGGCGGCCAGGATATGGGCGGCTTTGATAAGCAATATGGTGAGAAAGACACCTACAAATATAATCTGGACAATATAACATACCTTGACTGGTAATATCTGACCGGGACATACATATATTAACAGGAGTATACAAATGAAGAATAAGTTCAGAAAAATACTTTGCCTTCTGGTCGTACTGATAATGTCACTATCTATTATGATCATGACAGGATGCACTCCGGATAAGGACAGTGAGTCATCCGATGATGCGCTGAAGGCAGCGGATCCTATGACTGAAGAAGAAATGATGAATGATGATTCAGAGGGATGCATTGAAGACTCAGAAGATCTCCTCAACTGAATATAATCTGCAGCTTTCCCTTGCAAGAATTGCGGCATGCTTTGCCATAGTCGTTCTGCATACGGTCTTTGCGGCTAATGAGTATTTTATTGATACTCTGAGTGTGTCTGAGAATCTGGTATCCCGCATCGTTGAGAACAATATGATGTGGGCGGTGCCGGTTTTCCTGATGGTAACAGGTGTACTGCAGCTGGATCCGGGCAAAGAACTCACATGGCGCAAGCTCTACGGCAAGTATATGCTCAGGATAGCTGCAGCACTTGCCGTCTTTTCCGTACTGTTCAGACTTTTTGATATCATCATGGACGGGGAGAAGTTCAGCCTGGCTGGCCTTTTCGGCACAGCGTTCTATGAGTTGATAACCGGTCACGGATGGGGACACCTGTGGTACTTGTATCTTCTTATCGGACTATATGTGCTGATGCCGTTTTACCGGGTAGTGGTCAAGCACTGCACAGACAGAGAGCTAGGCTATCTTGCATGCGTGTATGTAGTTTTCATTTCCGTCATACCTGCAGTTGAAAGCTTTGGAATCAATATAGATTTCTATATAAGTGAATCGATTATATATCCGCTTTATCTGCTGCTTGGCTATATGATAGCAGCGGGAAAGCTGAAGATTCCGGCAGGTGTCAGTGCTGCGATACTGGTCGTTTCGACAGCGGCAATTGTATATCTGGACATTCTCAAATACGGAAGAGGTCTGGAGGTTCCGGGCATGTTCTTCGGTTACGCATCGCCGCTGGTTATCGCACAGAGCATTGGTGCTTTTGCGCTTTTCACCGGAATGAGATCCAACGCGGGAAACGCTGTCCGGACATGGATCAGAAAGCTGGACGGATGCACTTTCGGAATATATCTGATCAGTATGGTCTTTGTAAGGCTGCTGTTCAAATACATGAAATATAATCCTTATGAGGGATCAGCGCCGGTAATGCTCGCAGTCTGCGTGATATGTATATTTGCGGCATCGTGTCTGGCGACAGCTTTGCTGAAGTTGGTTCCGGGATTCAGAAGGGGATTGTTATGAGTAATATACTTGATGTCTGCAGTGAGCTGCGATTCGGAGATACCGCTGTTGACTTTATCGGTAAAGGCAATGTGTGGATCAATAATGACTATGAGGAGACCGTGTCATATCTGACGCGTTACATCATTACTGAAGCAATTGACAGAACAGCTCCGGGTCAGCTTTCTATTATCGGATATGACAGCGATCTTTCGGGTATTTTTGCGCCTTTTGCCTCACTGTCAGCAGGCGAAGCAAGAACCCTTGAGCTTATTTCCGATCCAAGAGAATTCAGAAAACAGCTTGATTATTTGTGGCAGCAGATCCAGTCCGTCCAGAATGTTATTCAGGGCAGGACGGGATCTCTTATTGAATTCAGAGAAGAAACAGGCAGGCCGGTCGAAGGATATACACTGATAGTGCTGTCTCTCGACATGGGCGTTCTGGATAATGAGACAAGAGCAAAACTGGCTACGCTTATGAGAAACGGCCCGGATTACGGTTTTTCTTTCCTAATAATCTCCACGACTCTTATGAGTATAAGGACCAGCAGCGGCAGGGATGTCGAGCTGAGCGTCGAATCGATTGCTTCTAATATTACGGTTCTGGAAGCGTACGGACGGACAGTAACTATAGGTGATGGCACAGATTTTCTGCCGTATGAGCCGTACGATGCTGCAACGGTCATTGACCGTTGTGAGAAATACATAATTGAAACCCGTACTGCCCAGCTGCCGGTCGTAAAGTTCGATGAGATTACTGATCTTGGCAGGCTGTGGACCGAAAGCAGTGTCGAAGGGCTGACCTTCTCTGTGGGCAAGTACGGCATCAATAACATGGACATAACCATTGGCGATGAGATCAATCAGCGCCACAATGCGATAATAACCGGAGCAGTCGGACAGGGTAAATCCAACCTTATTTCTGCGATAATTCACAGTCTGTGCCAGAGATACTCACCTGATGAGCTCGAACTGTATCTTCTTGACTTCAAAGAAGGAGTATCACTCAAGGCATTCTCAGATATAGGCAAAGAAGACTATCTGCCTCATGCACGCGCGCTTGGTCTGGAAAGTGACGTAAGCTTCGGAACGGCGGTACTGGAGCATCTGTACAAAGAGTATCAGAAGCGGATGAAGATGCTCAAAGAATATAATCTCAAGAGTATACGTGAACTCAGGACAGAGATGCCGGAGATACGTATGCCGAGAATAGTTGTTGTCATAGATGAATTCCAGATGATGTTCGGAGACGATCTTCAGAGCGGCCAGAAGATAGCAGATCTGCTGGAGAAGTCAGTCAGACTTTTCCGGGCTGCGGGCATACACTTTATTCTTGCGTCACAGACTCTTGGCGGAAATATGGCTCTTGCTCAGAAAAAAGACAGTATATTCAGCCAGGTTCCGATAAGAATCGCACTTAAGAACTCTATCTCAGAATCTATGCAGACTCTCGGAATGAACAATCCGGCAGCAGCATTCCTGAGGCCTAGGGAGGCCGTAGTAAATCTTGATTACGGAGAAATCAATCAGAACCGCAAGACGGTAGTCGCTTTTGCAGATGAAAGAATACTTACACCATTGAGGCATGAGTGGTGGGAGAAGATGCGGGATAAATATTCTGCGCCATATGTATTTATAAGCGACAGAAGAGTGACAGTATCCGGAGCAGCTGCAGAAATAAGTCAGCTGCGCGCTAAAGGCAGCAGAATAACAGCGGTGCTCGGAAACTGCATTTCCATTGCAGGTGAGCGGTTGATGATTCCTATGACTGCGGAAATGGGAAGAAATATAGCGGTTATAGGCACACCTGACAGTGAATGCGATAATGCAATGGGAATGCTGGAAAGTGCCGCGATAAGTATCGCCGCGCAATATGAGCAGGCAAAGGCAAAATTCCTTTTCTGCGATTTTGCGGATCCGCAGCATGTTAAGGATCACGGATACAGAGAGTTTATCAATATTATGGAAGGTCTCGGCCATGCGGTGACAGAAGTAGCTCCGGCAGATTTCGAGAATACTATCAGGACTTTGACTGATCAGCCGGAGCCTGATGTATATGTGATCGGAGCCGGCATGGACCGGTGGGAATACGAAAAGGACCCATATGGAGCAGGGTCTCCTCTCAAGGACTTTGTCGAGAGCGGTCCGTCAAAAGGAATGCATTTCATAGGCTGGTGGGTCAAAGCTTCAGGCTTTACCTCACAGGTTTCCGGCTACGGCAGCTCAGATGCATTCAATACGAAAATCTTTCTCAGAATCGATGAGAGAGCGGTACAGTCACTCTGCAGTCCGTTTGTGAGATGGGCTCCTCAGGAGAACCGGGCTCTGATCAGCGACTCTGTTGAGTTTGTAGATGAATTTGTTTTCGTACCTTATGCACCAGTCACCGAAGAAGACTGCAGTGTTTTCAGAAAAATATCGGATTAATGGAATTGCCAGGAGGTTGATCAATGAGTTCAATAGTCAATTATTATGAGAAACTGCATCTGTCTCAGGACATGGCGGCTGATGATATCGATTTTGAGCTGATTAAGCTGGAGAAGGTCTGGAGAAAAAGAGAACTGAGCCAGCCTGAAAAAGCCGCAGATATGATAGGCCTGATCAAAGGCGCCAAAGAAGTTTTCAAATCGGAAGATGCCAAAAAGGCATATGACGAAGCGCTGAGAAAAAGCATGGAAGATCCTGCAAAAGAAGATCCTGACAGCGGCAGGAAAGCCGCATTTGAAAAGTGGGCAGGCAAAGCCGAGGAGTTCTTTCAGAGCGGAGACACCGATCTTGCGGAGTCAGCTATGGAAAAGGCGCTGCAGTATTATGATGAGAAAACTGAGAATGATGAGTTTCTGGCAGGAGTTGCACAGATATACTTCAACAGCAGGCAGCCGGACAGAGCCGTGCAGTACATAAATAAAGCGATCATGATCGACCAGTCAAACTGGGAGTATCTGCTGCTTAAAGGTAATGCGCTCAGGATGAAAGGCGATATCAACGGCGCTGAAGAATCGTACCGTAAAGCCGGGGATGTTGCGGGAAGAAAGAATGACGTAAGAGGCAGCGCATATATGCAGGGAATCCTCGCCGATTTCCTGCTGCGCGTCAAAGGAGAACATAATGCGGCACATATGCTGGCAGGTTATTCGGTAAAGAACGGAGACCCTTCCGGACTGGCGGCAGCTGTGCTGAAGGAAATTGAATCTCCTAAAGCTCATGCTGTAACACCGGACGAGCTGAAGTCATACGCAGCAGAACAGATTGCATTTACAGATAAAATCGGAGAAGTGGCTTCAGAAATAATAAGTAAATACAAGCCTGTCACTGGTGATGAATGGCCTTTATGCATGAAGACAGCATACTATAAAGAGATAGATGATGGTTCACTGGACTTTATCGAAAATGATGAAATGTGCCGTTATAAATTTGTCCTCAGGACTGACGGTAATATACGCGGTTACAGTATGACCAAAAGAGGCGAAAAATGGGGAAACTGGGAAGTTCTAGGCGGTGGAGCTGAAAGAATCCTGACGGAGATGGATTTTGATGCGATATGGTCCAGAGTGATTTTTGACGATAAAAAGGGTATTGCTCAGGAATGGCTTAGGACTTCTGTGGTTGAAATATGGAATATGCTGAATGACGGCAATGTAAACGAAAATGATATGCTGCAGATCACCCGCAAGTCATATCAGAAGGGAAAAGGCCTGTATACAAGACTTGTAAGACTCCGTGACCACCTTGAAGCAGAAGAACAGAGGAGAATGGATGAAGCTGTTGCAAAGCTCAGGGCCGAAGAAGAGGCTGCCAGAAATGCCGAAATATGGAAGTCGCAAGGCAGATGCCGTCACTGCGGAGGTGAATTCAGGAGCGGAGTGCTCGGAGAGAAATGTTCTGCCTGCGGCATGAAAAAGGACTATTAATTATACAAAGGAGAAAAGCAGCCATGTCAATGAATATGCAACTGAACAGAGCAATCATAGATGCTCAGCGAAACATCGATGATCAGATAGGCAAGCTTCAGGGATACCTTACTGAAATAAAAACAACCCAGACTGCAGTTGCTGCCGTTCTGGGAGACGAAGAAGAGTATGCCAAAAAAATGAATACCCAGCTGGAACAGACCAAAGAGACAGTCGAGAAAGCAGTAGGCATGCTCGCAAACGCCAAGGAAAAACTGAGCCAGGTCGGACTGGTCAGAGGAAGAAGATAGGAGGCATAATATGGCATCTGTTAAGGAAATGATACAGGAGACGGTAGCCCTCAGAGACAGATCTGATGAACTGTCGCAGATGATTGCCGCCGGTGCAAAGTCTCTGTCCGACAGCTCAGCCTATATGGTCAGAATCATAGAAGGAAGCGCAAGCGGACAGGAGGCAGTCCGGGCTTTGAGTGCTGCAGCCGGTGCACTCAATAATGCTGCAAGCTCAATGGTGTCCATGAAGACGGCATGTGAAAACTGTATTGCTGAACTCAAACGATAATCCGGAGATTTGCCATGTGGGTCAAAGACAGCAAGAAAGTAACAGCACAGGGCTACATACGTGCGGATATAGGCAGCAATATTACAAATGTAAAGTCGATGGCAGATAAGATCCGTGGCGTAATGAATGGTGTGATCAACGCTTTGGGCGAGGAGGAAGCAGCTGAGATGCTGACTGACTGCAGGATTGCTCTTGGCAAGCTCGAGACTGCTGAACGGATATTGACAGAGTGTTCCGCAGCCACATCAGAACTGAAAACAGACAAGTGGGTTGAAGATGAGCAGTATTAGAGAGATGATAATTGCTCTGCAGTCGCTTAAATCAGATGTTTCAGATATCAGCGGCAATATGCAGAGGGAAAGTGAATATATTAATGAGACGGTCAGCAAAGTCTACTCAAATTTCAGTGATCAGCCTGCGGGGCAGAAACTGGTGACTTCGCTGAACAGAGCTATGCTTGAAGTGACTTTTGCAGACAGTGCTCTTTACCGGATAACAAAGGGGCTTGATGATGCATCGGAAATACTCAGGCAATAGCGGGAGGACTTGGAAATGAAAAGTGATTCGGTAGCATTCAATACCAGGATGACACTTCAGCAGATAATACAGGTGCTGAATTCATATAAATGTCAGATACAGAGTATCCAGCCTGATCCTTTCGCTCAGGATAAGGCAGATATTGAAGTTCTCATGGTCGGTATGGCAACAATGGCTGATGCTTTTGTGCACGCGGGAGCAGGCAAGTCTCAGTGGGGCGTGCAGGTGTATGTCTATGACATGGGCAAATACCGCAGCGTCGAACTTGTTGCACTTGGCGAAAGCGGATTCAAATACGCATGGACAGAAGGCCGTTATCAGGGCGCAATTGACACCATGTTAAATGGCCAGCAATATATCAATATACGGCACAGCAAGCAATACAGAGACGACATTATGCGTAAGCTGCAGCCTGTCACAAGCGGCAGACCTAAAGGCAGCTCTGATGCATCAAAGAGCAGACTCTTCAAGGCGATAGAAAAACAGAAGCCAGAAGATTCCCGCGAACTGGCTGATGAAATATTTGCGACTATGCCGGCAATATGCCAGAAGTTTATTGCGGATCATCCGGATTTCTCGGAGCAGGGTCTGCTGACGGTACCGAAAGAAGAACTGCGCATATATGTACCTGAGCTTCTGCAGACTGTAGAGAACGATGCAATAGAGGGAAATGACAGAAGCGCGCTTTACACTCTGATATATTTATTAAGCCTGACTGAAAAAGACAAAGATAATGAACGCCTTATTTCCTGCAGTTTGCTTGACCGGGTGCTGCAGCTTGAGAATTCCGGAGCCGACATCACAGAAGATCTGAAAATCTGGCCGCTCTTTGCGAGGTACTTCGATTTTGCAACCTGGCATGAGGTTAAGTATGGTGAGAATGGAACATCAGGCAAGCTGAAAGCAGATGACCCGGCTCTGACAGGAGCAAAGTTCGGAGCTGATTCCGGCGGAAAGGCGGCAGGTGACGGATCTGTCTCAGGAGTGGCGGGAGCAGCTGCCGGAGCTGCAGCAACCGCAGCAGCGGCAATCAGTAAGATCACATCGGGAGCAGGAGCCGGCAAGACCGAACTGCCTAATAATGCCGGGACAGCAGGCGCAGCAGGAACATCGGCATCCAAGGGCACCCCGGCCGGCGGCAGAACCGGCAGCTCATTCAATAAGAAATACCTGATAATGGCAGCAGCTTTGCTTGCCGTAATTGTTCTGACCGCAGTCATAGTTAATTCACTCAATAAGGCTAAATACGAAGAACAGGCTGCGGTGGCATCGGAAGATGAGTACTACGAAGATTCAGAAGCCGCTGCTGACGAATATTCTGAAGATCAGGGAGGTTCAGCGCAAAACAATGATGCGGTATGGCGTGTATATGCGCACAGAGGCGTCGGCGGCGAAGAGGAGACCTTTGCCAGCTATGACAGTGCTGTTGAGCAGGGCGCTAAATGCATTGAGCAGGATGTTATCCTGTCCGGCGGAGAACTGTACGTGTCATATGTTAACAAAGAACAATCACAGCTTGAGAAAGACGGAAATCTGCGGCTCAGAGATGTCTTTGACAGATATGGAGATTCTGTTCAGTACATTGTAGAACTCAAGACTCGCGACAGTAGCACAGTGAATGCTCTTGCAAATCTTGTCAGCGAGAAGGGCCTTGAAGGCAATGTGGATGTCCAGTGCTTTGACCTCGGAATCCTCTCTGAAATTCATGACAGGCTTCCATCAGCAACAACAGTATATCTTGTTGATAATAAGCATGGCGGCGAGGATGGATTTGAAGAAGCACTCAGCAAGGACTATGTTGATGTGATAGCAGTATCCTACGATGAGGGAAGAATGGACAGCACACACTGCAATGAGGCGCATGAGGCCGGAAAAGAGTTCTGTGCTTGGGTACTCGATGATGAGAACTCGATCAGAGAGGCGATAAGCCTGGGCGTAGACAAATACTTTACGAGATATCCCGGATTGGCGCTGGAACTGGAAAAGCAGTACAGATAACACTCAATAATCACAACATGAATGACGTTTGTTTCCTTGAAGAAATGCCTGCGAGCCCTGCAGGCATTTTTGAATGTGTAAACAAATCAAAAAGCGCAACAAATACGCAACAAAGGAAAGAGACCACGGAACGTCTGCAACATATAATATAAAATACTCAGCCAATTTATCATAAACGTGTGAGAATACCCCTGTCCTCTATAGGCAGCGGGATGAATCACACACCTTTTTCCAATAGTTAGTATAATATCGGGACTCACATCACTCAATTTCCGTTCAGCACGGAGCTGCTCGGAAAGAATACAAACAAACGTTTGAAGCGTCGAGCCTCGAGTGGTATAATAAAAGCAACTTAAGAATGAACCAACCCGTTTCCGGGCCGGCCAGTTGCAGGCAGGAGTGCATCAGGATATGCGTGATACAAGGCACGCGTATCCTTCTTTTTTTTCAGAAGGAGCAAACATGACACGCATCAGAGGCTACAAGTACAGAGCGTATCCGAATAAGAAGCAGCGTGAGTTCTTCGAAAAGACCTTCGGCTGCTGCCGCTTCGTGTACAACTATTATCTCGAGGCAAAGCAGCAGGTCTGGAAAGAGTGGCACGATACACTTCGCTATTCAGAAATGTGCAGGGACCTCTCGCATACCCTCAAGAAAGAGAACGCGTGGCTCAAAGAAGCGGACAGCATAGCTCTTCAGCAGTCACTGAGACATCTCGACAGGGCATACGACAATTTCTTCAGGAAAAGAGGCGGCTATCCTAAGTTCAAGAGCAAGAGATCAGCTCAGAGCTACCGCACCATCAATGTAAGTAACAATATATGCATAGAGGGCAACAGGATAAAACTGCCCAAGGCAGGCTATGTGAAGATAGTCAATACAAGAAGCTTCGACGGCCGCATCATCAGCGCGACAGTATCCAGGACAGCAATCGGCAGGTACTATATATCCCTCCAGGTGGAAGAGGGATATGAGGTGCTGCCGAACAAGGGCGGAGAGATAGGCATAGATGCAGGACTCAAGGTGCTGTACACCGGCTCCGACTCAAGTGCAGTGATCAACCCGAAGGCCTTGACTAAGCACGAGAAGAGGATCAGGCGTCTTCAGAGAAGCCTATCGAGGAAGCAGAAAGGCTCCGGAAACAGAGAGAAGGCAAGAAGGAAACTCGCCACAGAACACGAGAAGGTGGCGAACATCAGGAACGACTTCCAGCACAAGATCAGCTACAGGCTGGCGAACGAGAACCAAGTCGTCTGCATAGAGGATCTTGATGTGAAGGGGATGATGAGTGACCACAGGCTCGCAAAAGCTATAGGTGACGCATCATGGTCCGGATTCTACAGAAAGCTCGAATACAAGATGGCTGACCACGGAGGCGTGCTCGTAAGGGTACCGAGGTCATACCCTTCCAGCCAGAGATGCAATTGCTGCGGGAAGATAAACCGCGAGATCAGAGACCTCTCTGTACGCAGATGGACATGTCCTGATTGCGGAGCGGAACATGACCGTGACATCAATGCCGCAAAGAACATACTTGAAAAGGGCCTTGAGATGCTTGCATCTTAGGCCCTGATAAAAAACATAAACTAAGTACCGTGGGTCGCACGGGAAGTAAAGCCTGTGGAGAGAGTGTAAGACGCTGCGTCTTAGGACAAGGCGCAGTTCTCTGTGAAGCAGGAATCCCCCACCTCTTAACATTCATGCGTAGGTGGCGGGAGCGTTCAAGATCGAATAGCGATGTCTGCAGTATAGAATCGAAAACACTAATACGCACCATTTTTTGGACTATTAGCCTCTAAAGTCCTTATTAGCATACTGGCAAAAATGATACAATAACAAATAATAGTTAAAAATATGTCATATAAAATGACTACTACTTTACTATGAACGACGGGAAAACCGACCACGGAGAAAGGAGCAGCTTTTTATTATGAAGAGAAAATTTATCGTATATTTACTGGCGGCACTGATGGCCTTCAGCCCGGCAGCGGTGTTCGCGGATGCTGTAGCAGATGCAGAAGCGGCACCGGAAGATACAGCACCAGTTGAGGCTGTCGTTGATGAAGCCGCACCTGAGGAAGCAGTCGTACCTGAAGCAGTAATAGAACAAGAGGCTGCCCCTGCTGAGGAAGCAGCTGAGGAAGCAGCTGAAGTTGCAGAACAGGATGCTGCACTTGCAGACGGAGATGTTACAGATCCTGCCGATGATGAAGAGGATCCTGTACTAGGAGATGCACCTTGGGAAACCGGATGGAATTCCAACAAGTCTCAGTATAAGAATGATGCTGGAGAAATACAGAAGGGCCTGTTCAAGGGAAGAAAGAAAAACGGAAGTGACGAATATGCACTGTTCTTTGCAGACAGTGAAGGCATTGTTGCAAAAAGAGTAGGACCTGTCACAGTTGAAGGGCTTAGCGCAGGTGAATACTACAGCTTCAACGGCCGTGCTTTTGACTATGATCAGGAGCTGACCGGACCGGTTACATATTTCCAGAAGTATGACAGCGCATTTGACTGCTACTGCATGGATGAAGTTGCTGGTATCAAAACTTATGAAGATGGCAAGATGTGCTATCTTAATGACAATGGTACTGTGCAGACATCAGCTGCAGTAATTACAGCTGCTGATGGCAAGTATTATGTAAAGGATGGCGGGTTGATAGAGACAACTCCAGGCTGGATAAATGCTGTTGATGGCAAAAGGTACTATCTGCCTGCAGCTGACGGCAAGATCCGCACTGAAGCCGGTCTGTTCGACTTTGATGGCAAGAAATGGTATTCAAATAACGGCGGAGCAGTCCGTACAAGCGAAGGACTGGTTACAGTCGGCAATGTACAGTATTATGCCGGCAAGGACGGAGCAATAAGAACTGCAGCAGGATTCTTCACTTACGCAGGCAAGAAGTACTTCTCGGCAAATGGCGGAGCAATCAGAAAGACTGCCGGAGTCATCACATGGGGAGGCAGCAAGTACCTCGCACAGGCAGGCGGAGTTATCCGTACAACCAAGGGCATTTACAAGACTGGCGGCAAGGTATACTACGTCACCAACGCTGCAGGAGTTCTTGCTGTCAACAAGTATTTCAAGGTTGGCAAGAAGGGCTATCACGCACTGACCAACGGAACAATCGCAACCGGAACTCACAAGTGGGGCAAGTACTACTACTATGCAGACAGCAATGGCGTTATTAAGATGACCGCAGGCATTGTTAAGTCCGGAAAGTACTACTACCACGTCAAGAAGGGCGGCAAGATTACAACCAACAAGAAGGTTAAATATAAGAAGAAATACTACATTGCAAGAACTAACGGAGCAATCTATACAGGCATCTACACATGGAAGAAGAACCTGTACTACTCAAGCGCCAAGGGCGTTCTGAGAACCAAAGCCGGCTTCCTGACATATGACGGCAACAAGTACTATGTACGCAAAGGCGGCAAGATCAGAGTTAATTCACTGTTCAAGGTAAAAGGCAAGAAATACTACGCTAACAAGCACGGCGTAATTGCCACAGGTCTGTACAAGTGGAAGGGCAGCTACTACCTGACCAACGCAAAGGGCGCAGTAATTGCTAAGCAGGGCCTGTATACATACAACGGCAAACTGTACTATATCAAGAGCGGCGGAGCAATTCCTGTCAACTCATTCGTAACATATAAGGAAAAGCATTACTATGCAGGATCCGACGGTGCGATAGTCAAGAAGAAATTCACTTATAAGAAGAAGACTATTACTCCGAATTCCAAGACCGGTGAGATTTCAATGGAAGACTACGTCAAGGTATTCCCGGAGGCAGCACCTAAGGAAGTAGATGGCTAAGAAGTTAGTCTGAAGTTCAGACTGGAAATAACAACAGATAATCGCAAAAGAGTCCGCTGTGTGCGGACTCTTTTGTTTGCAATGAATTATTAATAAGACGCATGTCAGTTCAGCTTACCAAGATATACATCTTCCTTGATTCGCATAATCGAGTAAAGCATATCTATGAACGGCACCTGTACGCCGTTCTTTTCGCCGAGCCTCTTGATGTAACCTGCGATATATTCATTCTCAGTAGGGCGCTTGTTCATAACGTCCTCAAGCATAGAAGTCAGTTTGGATTCAGAGTAATTGATGTAGTAATCCAGAACATCCTGAATATCCTGACCGGTAACGAGAACATCCTCAGTAGCAGCCACAAATTTAAATTCCTGCATTACTGTGCGGCAGACTTTGATTGCATCCGGAGAATGCTTGAACATAATGTAGTCAAGATCAGTCAGAGCGGTCAGCGCGTTGCCGGCTACGTTCAGCATCAGCTTGCACCAGATAGCGTGACGGATATCATCCTCAAGGACACAAGGGACGCCGGCACTTTCCAGCATCTCATACAGATCAACAGCATATTTCTTGTACGCTTTGTGATTCTTGCCCAGATAATAAGTACCCGGATTCTGATATACAATATCATTTCCGTAAATTCTTGTGTTAGGGCCCTGTGCAAAGCCTTCGAGAACTATGTTCTCAGGGAAGTGTTCTCTCAGATAGTCGTATGCGTAGAGACCGTTCTGAAGAGGCATCAGGAGCGTATCCTCGCTGATTATGGACTTTATGTTGTCCATGGAACTGTCAAGACTGTAAAGCTTGACACATATGAAGAGGACGTCAATATGCTGACCCTGATAGTTTGCAGGGGTGATTACCTGCGGATCGAATCTGTCTCCGTTGATGCGGATTCTGCCGCTGGTAAGTCTGCCTGCGTGCTGATCATCACTGATCAGGACAAAGCGGCTGCAGTATTTCTTGTAAAGCATCTCAGCCAGCGGCGCTCCGATAGCACCCAGACCGATCAGCCCAATATAACCTTCATTCATAAATAAGTCCTTTGCTGATTGATAGTAGTATTAACCGCAGTTACTGCATCCGGAGTTTCTGAATTCTGAATGCAGTACCGCATAATCATCCTTAATAATACTATCACGCAAACATTTTTATCACAATAACACTCAGAGACTACTTCAGATCGCTTATATTGAGAGGCGTCTTCCAGACGTAGTCTGTTTTGCCCGGAGTATTGACAAGCAGCTGCACATAGCCGTCGTTGCCAACAACAACACTTTCGATCTCGCCTATGGCGATTCTGATAGAACCGAGGTACATGCCGTCAGATGAGCGGTATACATCGAGGAAGTTTGTCTTCTGCTTGTTGGAGCCGCTGATTCCGTGGAATACAAACCCGCCTGCAGCGCCGCAGTCCTGTATGTAATGCTTGATGCCGTGACTGCATCTTCTGAACAGCTTATTGTGTCTGAATTTTCCATCGGAGCTGTAGACTCTGACGCCTGACTGGGAGGTTGCATAGATGAAGTTGGTCGAGCTGTCATATGCAACACCAGACGAAGAATACGGAGTCTTGGCTTTGCCGTACTTGTTAGTCTTAGGATTCCATGTGTAGATGGTCTTCTGGTTGCCCTTGAAAATGTAGCATAATCCTGTCTTAGGATCCCATGTAATTCCGTTCGGGTGACCGATTCTGAATGCAAAGCCGCCTGCTTTGAGCTTTTCTCCTGATGCAGAATATGTAACTATAGCCTGCATTGCGCTCATTCCGTAAACGATGTAGTACTCAGATCCGGTAAATGTCATTCCCTGAGGAACTACTGCCTTGCTGAAGCCGGATACGCTAAACAGTTTAGTGCAGTTTTTCGTGTCAAATGTGTATACATAGCGGGCTCTGCCTCCGTTTGTCGGATTGCCTTTGAGTCCTGCCAGCAGAGGAGAGGTTGTAACCTCAAACTTCGAAGTGAGAGGGGTGTAGGTCTTTCCGCCTGAAACCGCCTCAACTCTATAAGTATATTTACCCGGGGCAAGCTTGCCGAAAGCAACATCCTTGTCAACGCTGTAAATATCAAAGGCCTTGGCATTCACATCATATTTGTGTGAGAAAGCCCATGAACCGTTGCTGCTCAGAACGCCGATTCTGACGGTGCTGATTTCTGAAGACGCCTTAAGAACGCCTTTTATGGTAAAGCCCTTGCCTGCTTCGATACAGACAGGTACTCTTGCGCCGGTTGCAGTAACGCCGGCAGCAGGCGCTGCTTTTGCGGAAGATGCGGAAGTGGAAACCGCTGAGCCAAGCTTAACGTACTTTGCGCTGATGTAGTATACTTTGCCGCTGATTTTGACCTTATACCACATTGCGCCTGTACTCTTATATTTTGCGGCAGAGAGAACTACAAGAGATTTTCCCTTCTTAAGAGATCCCTTCTTCTTCATTGATGAGGAAGGCCCAGTCCTGTAGTTGACTTTGGCTGTCGTCTTTCCTGATATGTTCGCATAGGCAATGCTGTCCACCAGATCTGAACGGATATAGCCGGTTTTGCCCGAAACCGAAACATAATACCAGCGGGCAGATGCCTTAGTGCTGTTGGCGGTAAATACTTCACTGATTATGGTCACAGAAGTATTGTCATTGACCAGCATTACCTGCCTGGAGGATGTTGATGCCTCTGACCTGAGGCAGGCTCCGCCAGACGCATTGACTTTTCCTGATGCCTGAACCGAAGCTGCTGCGTATGCTTCAGAGCCGCCTGCAAGCGGCACAACGCATGCAAAGCACATGACAAAGGTGAGCATGATGACAGCTGCGCGTACAAGACAACAGGAAGCGTGAGAAGTTTTGGTGATAGTG
Organism: Anaerovoracaceae bacterium; assembly: GCA_045112795.1. Lineage (GTDB taxonomy): Bacteria > Bacillota > Clostridia > Peptostreptococcales > Anaerovoracaceae > Crickella. Next base: position 20,598 of record JBGUIG010000115.1, read on the forward strand.
TGTTTCATAGTGTCACTTCCGTTTTCGTATTATATCTGAATTGTCTTGCAGAAATTCAATATCAATGCAGACAGTTCTGCATACTACGATTATTGTTTCTGCGGGTCTTACGGTCAATCAAGCTTTACATTCTTAAATATTAATATGCTGTAAGGTGTCCTCCGGAATATGAAGCACCCGGCACTGAAAATACTGATAATCTACACTTTTCGGAAAAAGTAATCATATATAATACATGCACCGAACAGTTCTCATATGAATTGAAGAAAAATACATTCAGGCACTTGATTTATCCTGCAGAGGAGAGCATAATACCGCAGTATATGACAAAGTGGGCATATAAACGCACTTGTATTAAATACAGATAATATTGACAGTTAACTCAGTATTCTCCGGAAAGAGAATCAGAACAGATAAGAAAGAAGGTTATTACAGAAGAAATGTTAGACATCAAAGAATGGATTTACAGAGCAATTTATTTTGTGGCTCAGCTTCACGATGACATCCTGCGTCTGAATGACCAGGGCGGATGGTATTTCAATGACAAACAGCTTCACTTCATAGTAATAGGAGTACTGGGAATGCTGATGATCTTCATCACATATCCTCTGTTCAAGTTCCTCGCCAATCACAATCATACAATGGTTGTCGCCTGGCTCTACACTTTCACACTGGTACTGGTAATTACATTTGCAATCGAGATCGGCCAGTGGTATTCGGGAACAGGAAGAATGGAATCTGAAGACATGGTATACGGCATTGCCGGATTCCTTATTATGTTCCTGATATTTGCGTTTATCCGGGCGCTCTTCCATGCTATCCGCAGCATGTTCCGCAAGGATGAAGAAGTCGAAGAAGAACGCCGCAAACTGGCTCCTAAGCACTGAAAAAACTGAATTTCGGTCATTCCGGGACAGGGACTGGATAAGAATAGGGCAAAAAGCCGAACAGGTTTCAATTATTATGCTCTAATGGTCGAAGTTCTCCGAACGTATAGACATGTACTGATAAAAACACACCGCTTTTCTTCGAATAAATTTGAGTTAGATATACCAAAATGCGAAAATTTGACGTGTATTTTTTAGATACAAAGGAGACGGGATATGAAAAAAGTCGGAATCATCATGGGAAGCGACAGCGATCTGCCGGTAGTTAAGAAGGCAACAGGAGTACTGGACGAACTGGGAATTCCTTATGAAGCACATGTTTATTCAGCTCACAGAACACCTGCTGAGGCAAGAGACTGGTCAGTAAACGCCAGAAAGAACGGCTTCGGTGTCATCATCGCTTTTGCGGGAATGGCAGCACATCTTGCAGGTGCAATAGCTGCAAACACAACACTTCCTGTAATCGGAGTTCCGTGTAAGAGCGCAGCATTCGACGGAATGGACGCTTTGCTCTCAACTGTGATGATGCCTAGCGGCATTCCTGTAGCAACAGTAGCGGTTGACGGCGGCAAAAATGCTGCTCTGCTTGCGGCAGAGATCCTCGCGGTTTCTGACGACGAGCTCGCATCGGCACTGGACGCAAGAAGGGCTTCTGAGGCTGAGGCGGTCCTCGCCAAAGATCAGGGCATCATGGACAGACTTTAAGATATCCCCGGAAAATCTTTTATCAGAACACTATTTAACTGGTTAAT
>JBGUIG010000116.1:0-7020 GCA_045112795.1 Anaerovoracaceae bacterium
CACTTATAAGATCGCAAGCATAGATGCCGCCGAAGACGGAGAGCGGTACGAAGAGAGCATCAAGAAGATGACCGAAGGCTTCCCGGGACTCTACGAGATGTATTTTGCAGGCGACAGTATTGACGAAAAAGTCAGAAAAGAAGCGATCAACGATTACGTACTCAGCAACGGACTCGGCATTGATTATTACAAAGACTACGGCTGGGATCCTGTGCCACTCAATTAACGGAATATCATCCGAAAAGGCGCCTGCCGCTCATCGATGCGGCAAGCGCCTTTTTCTTGTTACCCTTTTCTACGAATAAAGCTCATCCCACAGAGTATTTTCATATCCTGCGCATGTCAGGAAGATGCTTTTCAGATACTCTGCCATAATGCTGCTGTTGCTAAACGCACTTTTTAACTATACATCTCGTTCTAGTAACGAGGTCAATGCATTATATAAGATCCTCCTATCTCACACCTCACATTTTGGTGCTCCTGACCGGAGTTGAACCGGCAACTGAAGGATATGCTGTCCGTTCCTCTACCTAGTTGGGATACAGGAGCAAATGTACGACCACGGGAAAGGGAGGACGTCTGATGCGCCCTCCCTATCGCAAAATGAGCATTATGGAAAGATTTGTTTTAGCTTATTTTCTTCTCCTCAAGGTATTTGGCAAGATCATCCATAGCCATATCCCGAAGTTCTTTCGTAACATCCACATAGATATTCATTGTAGTGCTTATGTCTGAGTGCCCAAGCAACCCCTGAATGACTTTAATATTCATTCCGGATTCGCACAGACGAGTCGCATATGTGTGCCTGAACGAGTGGCAACTGATCCTCGGCAGAAGCAACGGCATATCGTCGCCCTCATGGTTTTCCCACACTTTCTCGTTGCAATCTACCATGATCCTTCTGAGAGCCTTGTTGATGACCCCCAGATTCAGAACTTCACCAAATCTGTTACAGAACACGAAGTCCTGATACCCGTCAATAATACTCTTACAGTACAGACCGCTCTCCTCTTGATTGCGCTTTTCCTCCAGAAATGCCTCTTTGACTGAGTCGAGCATTGGTATTGTTCGAATGCTGCTCGGTGTTTTAGGAGTATTTATGGCATATGTCTGTTTATGATTCCTGTTATAGAATACCAGCGTGTGATTCACATCGATGGTACCGTTCTCAAGATCCACATCCTTCCAGCGCAGGCCCGTTACCTCTCCGGCCCTCATACCCGTTCCAAGCATGACTGTGATTATCGGTCTCCAATGTTTGAACATTTCACTCTCGTCCAGATATGACATAAGCAGTCTCTGCTGTTCAACGGTAAGTGCCATTCTTTTGTCGCTGTCGTAATTATGTGACAGTTTGAGTTCCTTGAGAGCATTATCTGAAGGGTTGATACGGATATAATTGTCATCAACCGCTACCTGGAGCACCTGATGCAGAACAGTCTGTATATTATCTGCTGTGGACAGCTTTACACCATCTATCTCTAGAACACGGTTATAGAACCGCTTTATATCTGACTTCTTTATACTTGATACCTTCTCCCTCCCAAGAGCCGGAGAAACAAATTGTCTATACATATACTTATAGTTGTTATACGTATTGTCCTTCAGTCCTCTTTTAGTATCACACCAGACGTTGAAGAAGTCGTCGAGTTTGGCTGAGTTGTTGCTGATCTTGATGCCTGCATGTCTGTCTGATACCAGCTGGTCTTCCAGTTTACGCAGACCCTCAAGAGTGGATGAGTAAAGAGACTGTCTCTTGCCACGGATCTGATACCTGTATTCGTATGTCCCGTCATTACGCTGCCGCTCACCTGTCTTGAGCAGGCGGCCTTTATCGTCTTTTCTTTTCGCTGCCATAGCTGCCTCCATTTCCGGATATCATTTATACTGAGAACTGTGAATCTAGGAATTCTGCAAAGCGTTCTCTCTTTATCAGTCTGCGTGTGCCATTCCACACCACATATTCGCAGTCGTCGTCTGATGTAAGAGCACTGAGCTTAGGATAACCCATGTTAAAGTAGATTGAAGCTTCCTGCATGGTCAGCAAACTCTTTTCCCAAATCGGGCACTCCTTGCCATCAACATGGTACACTCTTGTTTTCTCCTGCTGTTCCATATCCTGGCCAGCAGCTTTTTTTGAATCTCTCTGCTTCTCTGCAGCTTTGCTACTCATCTCACTTATTCTATCGAGCAGTTCATCATACTGTCTGTCGGAAATCAGTCCATCCTCTCTGAGTGAAGAAAGGCATGCTATTTTTATGCTCTGCATGATCGTATTCTCAAAACTATTATCTGCCATTGTAGTATTCTCCTTATCTTTTCATTAGACTTGTCCTGATCAGTGACACGCTTCCCGTGTCACTGATTTAGCCACTGTTGTGGCATACCTGCAATGATGCAGGACTTAAATCGACATTCTTGACTTTCTGCCATGACCGTGCTGACAGCACGACTCACATCCATATCTTTATCTGCGCCTCCGCGGATTTTATATATCCCCCAAGAAGATCCATGGACATGTTCATCTCTATCGAGATATCCAGGAGCGTCTTATCCTCGAGGAAGAACTTCTTCACTATCTCCTGCTCCTTCGGCATCATATATCTGAGTGCATCCTCCATATTCCTGTGGCCTGCTCCGCCGATCCACTCATCACCAACAGGTCCTTTGAGCCTTTTGGTTGCCACTCTCTTGAGGATGGTATCCATTATCGGATCCATATCGTTATTTTCATCGTGTACATATCCTGTCGTTTCGATCATTTCCTTCACCATATCCTTTCTTACTTCATGCCCTGGCAGTACATCGCCGGGCTGCGTTTGACTTCTTCTTTGTACTGATTCTGTTTTTTCCATTCGGCGAAAGCTTTCATCTTTTCTTTCTTTTCCTCTTCCTTAATCTCCTTGCTCTCTTTCGTCTTGCCAAGAGCAAGAGCTTTTTTGAGTCCTCTGTCGACCCGATTCATGGTTGCTAGATCCAGCTGCCCTCTCTTCTCGAGCATCCTGCTCTTGTCGGCTGTCCGGAGCTGCTCCGCCAGAACCATCGACTTCTTTTCCAGACCAATTACGCCAGGAAGATTTATATGATATTGCTTTCCCCGCTTGTCGAGCTGACTGGTTATGAAAGCTATTATGACTTCGGGAGAGTAATCGTTTATCTCATCGCAGCTCACGATCAGGATCGGGCGGTTGCCCTGCTGTTCGCTGCCGGCGATATTGAGCTCTCCTATGTCATATATCTCGCCTCTGCGGAAAACTCTTTCTTCTGAATTGATTAGTTCCATTTCTCCTCCAGTTTCTGTGATACTGAATACACAGTTTCCCTGAAAAAGGTGTCTGCAGATCGATATGTATAAAAGCGATGCCTCAGAGTGCGCACTGCTCCCTGCTGCACCGCTTCGTTTTCCTGTATCTATCCGCATTTGTCCACCACACCCCCGGATCAGGGAATAAAGCAGGCGTGTGATGGCGAATCACACTCACGGGGTCACTAACCCCACCGACGATCTATCGGTTTCCCCTCTTTGCCTGGGACGCTTTTAACGCACGGACTGAGACTGGGGAAGCGTATCATTATACCCATCCGGTGTCATCGCGCTCGGCAGGGTGCCCCCTGCTTGATCCTTCAGATTGTCTCGCTCACCTTGCGGGTCATGGCGTATCATCGGATGGCGCTCTCCTTTTACAGAGCCGGATTAAGAATGTACAAATGCTGAAAGTATCAGCAACTGCCTTACTGTGTATTCAGTTTCCAAAGTTCCTTCACCCGGAACTTTCAGTCTTCGTTTTTGGCTGTCTTTTACAGTTCTCTGTGACCTCTGTTCCCTTGGTGTGTCCGTATAATAGCAGATTTGAAATCCGTTTTGTTGACTGCGCCAGACCGATTGCAATCGGTCTGACACAGACCGTTTTCATGGGTTTCAGCGTCCTCCCCCAAGGTTCTTCATACCCATCAGATCAAGAACCATGTTCCATTCTGCAACGCTTAATCCCTCCCTGTTCTCGAGGATCTCAAGATAAACTGCATCGATTGGGGCGTCCCTTCTCAGCCGATAGGCAGACTTATGGATGAGATCAAGGGACTCGTCAAGTGTCAGTCCCAGGCCGACGCATGCGGCTATGACCATTTCTCTTGTCGGCTCATACATATCGTCGCCTTTCATCCTTCTGATCGTTCTGTCGGAGAGGCAGGATACATATGACAGCGTCCTGCTCGAAAAGCCCTTCTCCTTCATCAGGCGTTCCATCATCTCTCCGAAATCTTCCTTAACGCGGCCGATCCTGGCGGCATCTCTTTTCTGCGAAAGCATCTTCATGAGTTCCATATTGTCAGACATTTTTGTCTCCTTTCTTCATTCGAAGCGGAGACATGGACCGGCAAATAAATTGGGTATGGCAAGCCACATGGAGCTCTCGCTTCATATAGTGGCCGGTCATACCCAATCGCCCGGCTTGTTATTAAGTTGCTTCTGCTGTGCATTGGGTAGTGCTCCGGTAGCTGCAGTCGCAGAAGAGGCGGTTTTATGTCACGCCCGGGACAGGTCCTTTAACAAAAAAAACGGAGTTGCTTGACCTTGCTTGGGGGTTTGAGTGGTCAATTAAGCAACTCCGGCAATTTAGTACCTCGTTAGTTCTAACGGGTCAGGGCTCGGTAGCAAGTCATTCAGTTGTTGTCTTCAGGGATTCTACCTGTTCCTTGAGTTCTTCGTAATCTATGTATCTGGTCTGCCTGCCTTCCTTGGTCGCTATAGCAACTTTGGAAGTATTCTCATATAGTATGACATCACAGACTCTTTCGTTGTCCTTGTTACGTATCGGTGCTCGTATCATAGCATTCATCATCTCCTGTGTGATTCATAAAGCTGTATCCCATAACGCATCTCCGGGGAGATCTGTCCGGCAGATGCTTTTCAATTGCTGATTATCCTCCTCTCTGCTCAGCATCCGCTCCATTAACGAATAGTGTGTTTTATTTGGTTTACCTCCTGAGTTTTATTGTTACTCCTTTACGCGTAAATCCTGGGTTTTTATTTTCCTGCCGCCATATCCTGACGGCAGGATCTTCTTTCAAGTCTTATCCGCATCATCTGTAGAGGCTCTGGTACATCCGCAGACGCCTTCTGGCTTCCTTTATCTTCTCATCCTTCGGGTCCGCCTGCAGTCCGTACTTTGTCATTTGTACTTCGGCTGCCCGGATCGATACTCCGAACTGCTTCGCTGCCTGCCTCACGACATCCCTGTATCTCCAGTACTCCCGGCTCCCGTCATTAACAGTGTGGGTCACCATGAGTTCGTCTTCGAAGCGGTTGAACTGCTTCATCTGCTTCTGCACATACGGGATGAATATCCTAGGCGGCATCAGCATGCATCCTGCGAAGGTATTTGCCTGATGTTCTCTGAAATCCTCGCTGGTCCTGAGGGCCCCACCGCCTCTTCCTATGTTGCTTCTCATGCACAGTACGGCGTTTCCAGCAGCATCCGGCACATTGCCTGTGGTGTAGAAGCCCTGTTCAGGCTGTCTTCTGTATACCTTCTGGTGTAGCATCAGGTGCCCGCATTCATGCATTATGGTGAAGAATTCGAAGCCCTTGTGCCAGTTCTTCGTTGTCTCGCTGTCCAGTAGTATGGTGCCTGGCGGGACCAGGATCTCTCTGGTGCACATATGCTCCTTGTCGAAGACTTTCACCTTCTGCAGATTGAATACTGCAGCGCCTGCAATCACATCTTTGTCCGATTCCGTATAGATATCGTGGACTTCTATATTGGATCCAAGATAGTTGTTTGCGAAATCATATGGGTCCAGGAGCGCAGGTTCGTAGTATGGGTCCTCTCCATATGATGTGTATGTTAGCAGCTCTGGCCTGTAGTCGTAGAGCACACACTGTGCGAACTTCGCGATCTCTATGTCCCTGATAACAGGGGTATTATCTTCACTTGTCCTGCTGCAGCTGAACTCTATCATCAGATATCACTCCTTCTGCTCTTCAAGCTTCTTTCTCTCGAGCTGGCGGATGAATTCCTTCCAGTCATCCTCTTTAGCTATGCCTGCCTTCGTCATGCGAAGCGCCATCCTGGCCATGTTACCTGACTCGGTGTTCATCATGACATCTTCTATATCCTCAGGTACGGTCTTGCGGCACTTTCCCGCCAGATCGTACATATGAGCCTTCTCACTTTCCGACAGTTTCAGGAGCTTCGCCAATGCCTCATAATCGAATCCTTCTCCCGGATTCCTTCTGTCGTGCTCTATATCACTGTAATACGAGAGCGAAACGCCGACTGCGTATCCGATATCCTTTAATGTGACATCTCCTGCGTCCAGTCTCTTCTCGCGGACGAAGCGTCCGAATGTATTGGTGTTCTCGTACATTTGGTTCCCTTTCCCAAGCTCCCTGGGACGGACACCGGTCGCGCTATGGAAGGCGCTTACCGGGATCTATTTATATTCCGATGTCCTGTCTCAGGTCATTCTTAGCTTGTGTCTGAATGATAGCATGAACATATTTTCCGAACAAGTGTTCTTTTTGTATTTTTCTGTATCTTTCTCAAAAATGCGAAAATCAGGAGAAGATCTCTCCCCTCCTGACCACGATGAATCATATATATTGTGCAGCTCACCATATAGTATCCAATTTATGGAAAGCTATTTACTCTTTTCTCTCGTTTTCTTTTCTATTGCCTCGACCGCAGTTTGTAGCTGCGAGTCTTCTGTTATCGCCTTCTCCATTTTCTCTATTGCATGTATAACTGTTGCATGGTTTCTGCCGCCAAAGAGCTTTCCGATATCCGCCAGTGATACGTCTGTATTCTCCCTTATCAGATACATTGCAACCATCCTTGGCAGTGTTATATCCGCGCTGCGCTTCTTGGATTCGATGTCGCTGGTCTTGACCTTATAATACCTTGCCGTTTCTATCTTTATCTTCTCTGGCAACATCGCCTCATGCGCCTCCCTCAGATGTTCGACGAGGGGACGCTCGGAGCGAAAAGCGAAAAAGAAATGAACGCGCGTGGAAGCCCG
>JBGUIG010000117.1:0-8415 GCA_045112795.1 Anaerovoracaceae bacterium
TAAATAAATCAGTAAATGGGGGAGAATAATCTATGAAGAAACGGATCACTTTCAATTCGCCGGTTATACTCGGATTTGTATTTATAAGTCTGTGCGCGATGATTGCTAATTATCTCACCATGGGAGTAAGCAACCAGCTGTTATTCATGACTTATCACTCTTCACTGGCTTCACCGCTGACTTATCTCAGATTCTTTACTCATGTATTAGGTCATGCGGGATGGTCACATTACATAGGAAACATGATGTACATACTGCTGCTTGGACCGATGCTGGAAGAAAAATACGGCTCGGTGAATATTATTGAGCTTATCGCGGTAACTGCACTGATAACAGGCCTGCTGAACTATTTTCTGTTCCCGGGTGTTGCTCTTTGCGGTGCTAGCGGAGTGGTGTTTGCATTCATTCTGATGACTTCTTTTACCAGTTTCAGAGAGGGAGAAATTCCACTGACTGTTATTCTGGTTGCGGTAATTTTTCTTGGTCAGCAGATATATGAAGGGGTTTTCCTGCAGGACAATGTGTCAAATCTGTCACATATCGCAGGCGGACTTGTAGGTGCTTTTGTAGGATATCAGCTGAACAAAAAAAGTAAATGAATCAGTCATCTGAATTGATTCCGCGTTTGCGTTTTTCGTTCTCGATATTGTCAGTAGGAAATTCAACAGTATTGTCATCGTCGGATTTGCCGCCGAAACCGAACATTTCTTTGATACCGCCGAAGTCGATATCTGATTCTTTGACTCTGCTGCGGATCTCTTCGCGGATATTGCGGATCATATGATCGATATCTCCGCGGATAGAGTCTTCATCAACATAGCTTTCAGAGTCAACAGGAGGTTCTTCACGTTCTTCTTCACTTCCAGGTTCACGGTGAACAGGGAAGGCGTGAGGATAGCGCTCGCGAACAGGACGGTCATCGATTTCTTCACTTCCGAGATATCTGACGACCGAATACGCAAGAAGTCCTATTAACAAAAGAAGTCCAAGTATAAACAGCGGCATTGATATGATCCTTTTCCGGATAAACAATTAAGTTAACGGCTATATAAAATTATATACTATAGTTTGATAAGACTGTCCAGTTCTTCATCAGTGAGGCGCCGGTATTCACCCGGGTTCAGATTCTCATCAAGCGTAAGCGGTCCCATTGTCAGCCTCTTGAGATAAATGACTTCACCGCCTATGGCTTCGAACATTCTCTTGATCTGATGGAATTTGCCTTCACGGATGGTGATAAGAACTTCGGTAGAAATGGTGTCAGACAGATCCATATCACATTCTTCCTGACTTACAATAACAAGGTCTGCAGGCATGCACTCAAGTCCGTCTGGAAGAACAAGTCCTTCACGGAAAAGATCTGCGTCTTCTTCCGTTACTTCTCCCATAACGCGGGCATAATACGTCTTGTCAACGTGATGCTTAGGCGACAGCAGCCTGTGGGTCAGCGCACCGTCATTGGTGATAAGCAGAAGACCTTCGGTGTCACGGTCGAGACGTCCGCAGGGGAAAAGGTCTCTGCGCTTTCTCTCACTTATAAGATCAACTACCGTATCTTCGCGCGGGTCTTCACTTGCGCTGATGACGCCTGCTGGCTTATTCAGCATATAATATACATATTCTTCATATGAAACCGGACTTCCGCAGTACTCAACATTACAGTCCGCAGTTACTTTGTTGTAACCCGGATCCCTGATGAGTTCACCGTCGACAGTAACGTGTCCGGCCTTGATTTCTTTCTTGATTTCTGACCTTGTTCCAAGACCCATGTCAGCAAGATATTTATCGAGTCTCATTTCAGCCTTTCATTCCGGCAGGGCCGGAGAAGTTTCCAATTTCACACGCATATTACATACAGTTCTGAATAACTTTAAAAGCATGTTTTATTATGAGTTCAGTATAACATATATGGGTTGAAAGGGCTTATTTTTGTTGATTTTATTGCATTAAATAGATGCATTACCAGCATCAGTTGTGGTAATATAGACTAGTTATGAAATGATGGCTTATTATGTAAAAGTGTGCCTTTCGGCAGTTGATCAGGCTGAGGCTTTTACCACATGAAAGGGTAATAATAGCCTCGTTTTGCCGGATCTGCAGCCGATTGTCACACTCTGATATAAGACATCGGAGAGTTAAATTCAATACCGCAAATAGGAGAAGAAATATGTTTGAAAATTTATCTGACAAGCCGGTAGCAGAGTATCAGTCTGAACAGGTTAAACACTGGTCGGATATCAATCTTCTTGATCTCTGCGTCAAGGAGAGAGAAGGCGCCCCGTCTTTTGTTTTCTACGAAGGACCTCCGACAGCTAACGGCAAGCCGGGCATCCATCACATGATGGCCAGAACCCTCAAGGATTCCATCAACAGATACAAGACAATGAAGGGTTTCCAGGTCAAGAGAAAAGGCGGCTGGGACACTCACGGCCTTCCTGTTGAAATCGAAGTTGAGAAGCAGCTGGGATTCAGCGGCAAGCAGGATATCGAGAAATACGGTATCAAAGAATTCAACGAAAAATGCCGCGAATCTGTTTTCACATACACTCAGATGTGGACAGATATGTCAGACAAGATGGCTTATCTTGCAGATATGGACGACCCGTACATTACCTACAAGAATGACTACATCGAGACCGGCTGGTGGATCATCAAGAACGCTTTCGACAAGGGACTTGTATATGAAGGTTACAAGATCCTTCCATACTGCCCGAGATGCGGAACAGGTCTTGCTTCACACGAAGTAGCTCAGGGATACAAGGATATCAAGGTCAACACACTTACATGCAAGTTCAGACGTACAGGCGTTGATCATGACAATGAGTATTTCCTAGCATGGACAACAACACCTTGGACACTTGCTTCCAATATCGCTCTTACAGTAGGCCCTGATGTTGATTATGTAAAGTGCCTTATGAAGTCTGGCGACAATGAAGGCAACCTTCTGTGGGTTGCTGAGGCACTCGCAGCTAAGACATTCGGCAAAGATGAATATGAAGTTATTGAGAAGGTCAAGGGCTCTGACATGGAGTACTGGACTTATGAGCAGCTTGAACCGTTCTGCGTACCTGAAAAGGGCAAAAACGCGTTTATCGTAACATGCATGGACTATGTCAGCACCGAGGATGGTACAGGCATCGTTCATACCGCACCTGCTTTCGGTGAAGACGACTATCAGTGCGGACGCAAATACAACCTCGCTGTTATGCAGCCTGTTGATGAGAGAGGATGCTACACAGAAACTCCATGGGCAGGAAGATTTGTCATGGAAGACGGACTTGATGTAGATATCATCAAGTATCTGGCTCAGGATGACAAAATCTATGCAAAGCAGAAACTCGAACACGCATATCCTCACTGCTGGAGATGCGACAGCCCGCTCGTATATTATGCTAATAAGTCCTGGTACATCGAGATGACTAAGCTGAGAGACGAGCTTGTTGCCAATAACAATTCAGTTAACTGGTTCCCTCCATATGTAGGTGAGAAGAGATTCGGAAACTGGCTTGAGGATGTTAAGGACTGGGCTATTTCAAGATCCAGATACTGGGGAACACCGATTCCTATCTGGAAGTGTGAATGCGGCCATCTCCACTGCGTAGGATCGAGAGCACAGCTTGTTGCTGACGCTGAACAGGACATCGATGAGACTATCGAGCTTCACAGACCGTATGTTGACGATGTTACTATTAAGTGTCCTGAATGCGGCAAGAGCATGCACAGAATCCACGAAGTAATGGACTGCTGGTTCGACTCCGGAGCAATGCCTTTCGCTCAGTGGCATTACCCGTTTGAGAATGCTGAGAAGTTTGATGAAGAGCTCTTCCCGGCTGACTTCATCTGTGAAGGTATCGACCAGACCCGTGGATGGTTCTACTCACTGATGGCAATTTCCACAATCGTCAAGGGATGTGCTCCATACAGAAATGTACTTGTTAACGACCTGATTCTTGACAAGAACGGCAAGAAGATGTCAAAGCACGTCGGCAACACAGTAAATCCGTTTGACATGATGGACAAGTATGGTGCTGATGCTGTTAGATGGTACCTCGTTTACGGTTCACCTGCATGGACTCCGACCAAGTTCGACGAAGAGGGAGTCAAAGAAGTTATCAAGAAAGTATTCAGCACACTCAGAAATACTTATAACTTCTTCTGCCTCTACGCTAACATCGATAATGTGGAAGCTGACAAACTCGATGTTCCTTACGAAGAAAGACCTGAGCTTGACAGATGGATCATCTCCAAGTACAACAGACTGATCAAAAACACTACAGAGTACATGGATTCATATGATCACATGAATACTGTCAGAGCTATCGGAGAGTTCATCGACAGTGATCTCTCCAACTGGTACATCAGAAGAGCAAGAAGAAGATTCTTTGCTGAAGGAATGACTCAGGATAAGATGTCTGCATATGCGACTACATTCGAGGTTCTCTCAGGAGTATCCAGAATGATGGCACCTGTAGCACCATTCATCTCTGATGAGATTTACACTAAGCTGACAGGAGCTGCTACTGTTCATACTGCATACTATCCTGAATTAAGAGAAGATCTGATTGACGAAAAAGTCGAAGAGAGAATGGATCTCGTCAAGACTCTCGTCAACCTCGGACGCAGCACAAGAGAGCAGGAGAAGCTCAAAGTAAGGCAGCCGCTTTCCAAGGTAATCGTTGACGGAAGATACAAAGAAGTAATCGAAGATCTCACAGACCTGATCACTGAAGAACTCAATGTCAGAGAAGTTCAGTTCGAGGACGACCTTGATACTTACATGAACTTCCAGGTTAAGCCTAATTTCAGAGCTGCAGGCCCGGTACTCGGTAAGAATGTAAAGGCATTCGGAGCTGCACTTGCAAAGGCTGATGCCAAGGCGCTCATTTCGGAGATTGGAAACGGTCCTGTAAGCATTGAACTTGGCGGAGAGACTTATGAAATTACTGAGGATCTCCTCGATGTAAGAATTTCTTCCAAGGAAGGTTTTGTTGTAGGCATGGACAACAATGTATTCGTTATCCTTGATACAACACTTACACCGGAACTGATCGAGCAGGGTTACGTAAGAGAGATGATCTCCAAAATTCAGCAGCTGCGTAAGCAGGCTGACTTCGATATGATGGATCAGATCAGAATCTACGTCTGTGCTGATGATGAGATCAAAGCTGCAATTGATAAGGCTGCTGATTTCATCAAGGATGAGACAATCGCTGTTTCAATCACAGAAAAATCAGATCTGCCTGAATTCGATATCAATGGTCACAAGACAGGAATCGCTGTTGAGCGTGTTTAATGATTACTGTCAGAGATTAATATGGTTTCACAGGGTTGATGAACAATCGCAATTTACTAGACTATACTACTGAAGAACTTGCAGCGCTTGTCACAGAGATGGGCGATAAGAAATTCAGGGCAAAACAAATATTCGGATGGCTCGCCAGGGGAGCTTCATCATTTGATGAGATGTCTAACGTTCCGGCGGGCCTCCGCGCAAGACTTTCAGAGGCCGGTTATTACATCGGGCAGCCTGAAGTTGTCGTTTTGCAGGAATCTGAAAAAGACGGTACGAGAAAATGTCTGTATGAATTTGCAGACGGTGCCAGAGTTGAATCAGTTTTTATGAAGTACAGCTACGGCAACTCCATCTGCATTTCAACTCAGGTTGGTTGCCTGATGGGGTGCACTTTCTGCGCTTCGACAATGGATGGAAAACTCAGAAATCTCACTGCAGGCGAAATGCTCGGTGAAGTTCAGAAAATGAAGAATGTGACCGGCGAAGACATAAATCACGTCGTCCTGATGGGAATGGGAGAGCCTTTTGATAATTATCAGGAGGTATCCGCATTTCTGAGACTTATTAACTCACCGGACGGAATGAACCTCAGCATGAGAAATATTACAGTTTCGACTTGCGGAATCATACCGATGATCCGGACTTTTGCCCTTGATTTCCCACAGGTCAATCTGGCCGTGTCTCTTCATGCACCGAATGATGAGATCAGACGCAGAACTATGCCGGTTGCGAAAAAATACGGTTACGATGATCTGATGGCGGCATGCAGGGAATATACAGAACTGACTCACAGGAGAATTACTTTTGAGTACGCGCTTATTCAGGGTGTAAATGATTCAAAGGACAACGCTCTTGAACTTGCCGGCAGACTTAAAGGATGGCTTACTCATGTCAACCTGATTCCTCTTAACGAAGTTAAGGGGCGTGATTACAGGACAGCCGAGGGAAGTCATGTGCTTGCATTCAAACAGACGCTGGAAAGCAAAGGCATAGCCGTTACAGTCAGAAGAACGCTGGGAAGTGATATTGACGCAGCCTGCGGGCAGCTCAGAGCTGCAAACAGGCAGTAGACAGTATCTGAACCATATATAATCAAGTGTATTGAGACATAGAAATAGCAAGGAATTAAGAGATGAAAATTATTATAGACGGAATGGGAGGAGACAACGCTCCTCAGGAAATCGTTAAAGGCACAATCAAAGCCGCCAGGGAGCTTGCAGTCAGCGAGCCTGAAGTTACTGTTGCAGTCATCGGACCGCAGGAGCTGATTAATAACTGTCTGAAAGACAATGGCTGGAACGGCAGCAACATCGAAGTAATCGATGCGACTGAAGTGATCACTAACGATGAAGCTCCTGCAATGGCAGTCAGAAAGAAAAAAGACTCAACCATTGTCAAGGCGCTGAACCTCATCAAATCCGGAGATGCTGACGCTTTTATTTCTGCAGGCAGCACCGGCGCGCTTCTCGCGGGCGGACTGGTAACTCTGGGCAGAATCAAAGGAATCAGAAGACCTGCTATTGCAGCCTGGTTCCCTAAGATGCACAACGGCGGTACAACACTTCTGCTGGACTGCGGTGCTAATGTCGAAGCTAAGCCTGAATACATTTTCCAGAACGGAATCATGGGAGCTATGTATGTTGAAGGCGTCAAAGGCATCAAGAATCCTGAGGTAAGGCTTCTTAACATCGGTGCCGAAGAGGGCAAAGGAGACGAACTTCATAAGGAGGCTCACAGACTTCTTGCATCCGGAAGCATCAATTTCGGCGGTAATATAGAGGGACGTGATGTCGCAGTTACAGACTGTGAAGTCGTAATTACTGACGGATTCTCCGGGAACGTATTCCTCAAGAGCAGTGAAGGTGCTGTTCTTGCAGTAATGAGCTGCTTCAAGAAAAAGCTCCGTGAAGGCCTCAAGGCTAAACTCGGCGCACTTCTGGCTTATGACAAGCTCAAAGAACTCAAACAGCTTTTTGATTACGCTGATGTCGGCGGCGCACCGATTCTGGGACTTAAGGGTGCTGTACTGAAGATCCACGGTAATTCCAAAGAAGCCGAGGTATATTATGCAGTTCTCAAGGCTATTCCATACGTACGCAACAACGTTACTCAGATGATAGCAGAGGCTGTAACAAAAAATGAGGAGCTTTTCAAGACTAACGAAGCTTCAGAATAACAATGTGCAGGCTATTTTTGAAGCCTGCAGGAGGAAATAAAGGACTATGAAAGAAGTAAAAGAACTTCTTGAGCAGATAGGATATGAGTTCAGTGATGAGTCGCTTCTCAGAAACGCGCTTACTCACAGCTCATATTCTTCTGAACATAAAATGGACTATGCGTCCAACAATGAAAGACTTGAATTCATTGGAGACGCATACGTTGATGCCGTTGTCGGAGCGGAACTCTTTCTTATTATGAAGGATGCTCCGGAAGGCGTTTTGTCCAAAAACCGCGCAGATGTAGTCCGCGAGGAGTCCCTGGCAGATGCAGCCAGAGGCATCGGCCTCGGAGATTATATCTATATGGGCAAGGGTGAAGAAGCAACAGGCGGAAGGAACAAGGATTCCATACTTGCTGACTGCTTTGAAGCTCTTATCGGTGCAATTATCACTGACGGAGGATATGATGCCGGCCGTAAGGTCGTACTCGACCTTCTCAGAGAGAAGATCGGCCTTGCTGTAGAAGGCAAACTCCGGAGTGATTACAAGACCATGCTTCAGGAGAAGATCCAGGAAAAGAGCCACGATATACGTATCAAGTACAACACTGTTTCGGAAAGCGGTCCGGATCACAACAAGACTTTTACAGTTGAAGTAATGGCAGGAACTAAAAGTATCGGAAGAGGCAGCGGCAAGAGTAAATCCAAAGCTGAGCAGGAAGCCGCCAAAGATGCACTCTCGAAGGGAGTTGTGTAAGTGTATTTCAAGCGCATAGAAATGCAGGGATTCAAGTCATTTGCGGACCCTGTAAGTATAGAACTGAATGATGGTATAACCTGCATCATAGGCCCTAACGGCAGCGGCAAGAGCAACATAAGTGACGCACTCAGATGGGTGCTCGGCGAACAGAGCTCCAAGCAGCTTCGCGGCAGCAAAATGCAGGATGTTATTTTTGCCGGAACC
>JBGUIG010000118.1:0-24127 GCA_045112795.1 Anaerovoracaceae bacterium
TATGGCTTACGGCTATGTATATGTAGCACAGGTAGCTATGGGTGCTGATCCGGCACAGACTCTGAAGGCAATGAACGAAGCTATCGCATACAACGGACCTTCCCTGATCATCGGTTACTCACCATGCGAGATGCACTCAATCAAGGGCGGCATGGTTAACTGCCAGATGGAAATGAAGAAGGCTGTAGAGTGCGGTTACTGGAATCTCTTCAGATTCAACCCTGCTCTCAAGGCAGAAGGCAAGAATCCGTTCACACTGGACAGCAAGGTACCTGCAGGCGGATATCAGGACTTCCTGAAGAACGAAGCTCGTTACAACAGACTGACCAGAGAGAATCCGGAAAGAGCAGAGAAGCTCTTCGCTCAGAACGAGGCAGCTGCTATGGCACGCTACAACAAGCTCGTCAAGTTCGTAGACTTCTACGCACCGGAAGAAGCTTAATAGCTTAAAAACTGCATAAACAGTTATCAGAGGAGACCACTTTGGTCTCCTCTGTTTTTATGGCCGAGTTTTGTTGCTATTTTGATAAAATCTCATTATAATTTACGAGAAAGAGTAAGGTAGTGTGGTAAGAATGTTATTGCTAAACACTTACAAGTTATTTTTATTATCATCTATTAAAGGGGGTACATAATGCCTTTAGTAACAACAACCGAAATGTTCAAGAAAGCCTATGATGGCGGATACGCTGTAGGAGCTTTCAACGTCAACAACATGGAGATCATCCAGGGTATCACAGAGGCTGCCGGCGAGCTGAGAAGCCCGGTCATTCTGCAGGTTTCCAAGGGTGCAAGAGCTTACGCTAACCA
The DNA here is from genome assembly GCA_045112795.1 of Anaerovoracaceae bacterium. Classification (GTDB taxonomy): domain Bacteria; phylum Bacillota; class Clostridia; order Peptostreptococcales; family Anaerovoracaceae; genus Crickella. The sequence goes on from JBGUIG010000118.1 coordinate 811, forward strand.
TACATATCTGGTTAAGCTCGTAGAGGCTGCAGTCATCGAGAATCCTGATATCCCTATTGCACTTCACCTCGACCACGGTGATTCATTTGAGCTTTGCAAGAGCTGCATCGACGGCGGATTTACATCTGTAATGATCGATATGTCTTCAAAGTCATTCGAAGAAAACATCGCAATAACCAAGCAGGTAGTAGATTATGCTCACGCTCATGGCGTAGTAGTTGAGGCAGAGCTCGGAACACTTGCCGGAGTAGAGGACGAGGTAGTCGTAGAAGCCGGACACGAGAGCTATACAAAGCCTGAAGAAGTTGAAGAATTTGTAACCAGAACAGGCTGCGATTCTCTGGCAATCGCTATTGGTACATCCCACGGTGCATACAAATTCACACCGGAGCAGTGCACAAGAAACGAAGAAGGCATCCTCGTACCACCTCCACTGCGCTTTGACGTACTTGAAGAAGTAACCAAGAGACTCCCTGGATTCCCTATCGTACTTCACGGATCTTCATCAGTTCCACAGGAATTCGTAAAGATGGTAAATACATACGGCGGCAACATGCCTGATGCTGTAGGTATTCCTGAATCACAGCTCCGTAAAGCAGCAGAATCCGCAGTCTGCAAGATCAATATCGACTCTGATATCCGTCTTGCTATGACAGGCAACATCCGTAAGTACCTCGCAGATCATCCTGATCATTTCGATCCGCGTCAGTATCTGAAGCCGGCAAGACAGGCTGTCAAGGATATGGTAGCTCACAAGATCGTAAACGTACTCGGATCCAACAACAGAATCTAGCATCTTACCCACAATATGCATTGAAGAGCCGCAGAAATGCGGCTCTTTTTCTATATTTTGTATTTATAGGTACTTTTTGACGCTATATAGTGTTACAATATATTATGTATGCGTATGTTTTTAGAAGCACTTTGCGCCTATTGCCGGGTGGAGACAACATGCGTGAATATATAAAATAGGGAATAAATCATACAGTAATTCCCGGGAGGAAACAATTTGGCTCATACCATAGAACTGAGAAAGGTATCCAAGTATTACGCCACAGAAGAATCGGTCAGCATGGGATTCAACCGTGTAGACCTCGATCTTGACATAGGCGAATTTGTAGCGATTACCGGTGAAAGCGGCAGCGGTAAATCAACCCTGCTCAATGTCATCTCCGGACTCGACACCTATGAAGAGGGCGAAATGTTTGTGTGCGGCGAAGATACAGCTGCGTACGGAACAGAAGACTACGAAAGATACCGGAAGACATACATAGGAAACATCTTCCAGGATTTCAACCTGATCAACAGCTACACTGTCTATCAGAATATCGAGACAGTAATGCTGCTTTCAGGCAAGAAGAGAAATGAATGCAAAGCAAGAATACTCGAGCTGATCGATCTGGTAGGTCTGAATAAATACAGAAGGACCAAGGTATCCAAGCTTTCTGGAGGACAGAAGCAGAGAGTCGCAATTGCCCGTGCTTTGGCTAAGGATGCGCCGATAATCGTTGCTGACGAGCCTACAGGCAACCTCGACAGCGCAAGCGCGCAGATCGTTATGGAGACTCTCAGCAGAGTATCCCGCGACAAGCTCGTAGTTGTAGTTACTCACAACTACGATCAGGCTGAGCCTTACGTTACCCGTAAGCTCACCATGCATGACGGAAGGATAATCGAAGACAAGCAGGTTTCGCGCAGCAGATCAGACTTCGCTTATAATGCGGATGATTCTTATGGTATTGGCGGGGAAAGCGAGTATGATACTGCGGAACCAGACGTGAATGCCGAGGCTGCGGATGTTACTGCAGCAGCTGCTCAGACAGGCGAAGTCCGCATGGGAAGAGCTGCAAGAAATGCAGAAGCAGAACGCAAAGGACGTGCAGCAAGAAATCAGGATGCGGAGAGTACAGGACGCGCAGGAGGAGAAGATTCTTCTGCGGGCAAAAAACAGAGCGTAAGGACGTCAGTCCGCAGGCCGGGAAATATGCGCAAGTCCTCTGAACTCAGACTCGGCATCAGAAACACTTTCAACCTGCCGACGAAATTCATCCTGTTGTTCATAGTGTATTTCTTCGTTTCTTCAGCAGTGCTGAGCCAGTACGCGACAACCAAAAACAGCCTGCATCAGGAAGAGCTGCTTGGAACCAACCCGTATTTTACAAACTCAAGCTCGGATAGAATCATTGTCAAGAAGAACGACGAATCAGCCTTCACAGATGCTGATTTCAGCAAGATCGAAAACACTCCGAACATCAGCAATATCGTAAAGAACGACCTTGCAATAGATACCGGAGTCAGCTTTTCCGTAGATGATTTCTTCGTGGAAGGCTCAGTATATCCGATGTCAATGGCTGATGAAACCAAGCTGACTTACGGAAGGATGCCTGAGAATGAGTATGAAATACTGATAAGCGCCAACACATCCAGTGATGCTTATTACAGCCTGTCCAGCCTTGGTGATTCAATTGTCGGATCAAAAGTCATACTGCAGGATATGGGACAGATGCAGGAGTATGATTTTGATAAACCGATTACAATTGCGGGCATTATCATAGACGGTGAGATCAGCGATGACTCCGACACAGATCTGTACGGATATTCAACTGTGTATGTCAGCGATACCGTTTCAAATGAGCTGATGATCAACATGATGTCATCCTCATCCAAGTCAGTCCTGAATTTCGGAGGAACCAAAGTCGCCAACGACTACGACAGAGGTGTTTACGCATCGTCCAGAATACCTGAAGGCAAAGCGTATATTTTCGAGGACCAGGCATATTACTACAAGGACGCCAAGGCCGAGGGCAAAGACGTCAGTGTTGAAATCAGCAACCGGTTCTTTACGTCCTCCGCAGATCTGAAAGTGGACAAGATTCTGACTGCCAAAAACATCAAGAAACTCCTCGGTATCAAGAGCGAGAACTACGACATGTTCTACAGCTGCATATTTATAAGTGATAAAGACTTTGCCAAACTGTTTGACAAAGGCTTCTTCCAGATCAGCGCATTTATGCAGAACGAAACCCAGTCCGAAGAAACTCTGACAGCACTCAATGATGCAGGTTACACAACGCTTGCAATGAAAGACTCTCTGACGGACATGACCGGAGGATACAGCTTTGTGCTTCAGATGCTTGCTTACGGAAGACTGCTGCTCGAGTTCATAATTCTCTTCTATATTGCTTACGCTGTAATCAGACTCATCATGAGGTCGAGAAACTCGTACTACTCGACACTGAGAATTCTGGGCGCCACCAAGAGCAATACAGACACAATACTCAGAGTGGAACTGCTGCTTATGATGCTGATAGCCTACGGAGTGGATATTGCTTTCGTGCTGCTTGTCAGGAAGGGATTCATCAGGATAGATGCAGTAAACAAGCTGCTTTACTATCTGACACCTGTTGACTACGCTGTGCTGGCTGCACTCCTTCTCTTGATGTCGCTGCTCATTGCCGGAAGATATTCCCGCAAGATATTTACCAAGAGCGCGATGAAAGCATTCAGAGAGGAGGCGTAGCAGATGATTAAACTTGAAAAAGTCAATAAGTACTTCAACAAGGGTAAAGCGAATCAGATTCACGTCATCAACAACACCTCGATGGTGCTTCCGGACAGAGGCATTGTGTGCCTGCTGGGTCCGTCAGGATGCGGCAAAACCACACTTCTGAATGCTATCGGCGGACTCGATAAGGTTAATTCAGGAAAAATCTATATTGACGATCAGCTGATTACCAGATTTTCTTCGGGCAAAATCGATAAAATCAGGAATACACGCATAGGCTACATTTTCCAGAACTTCAACCTGCTTGATGACCGGACTGTCTTTGACAATGTTGCGATCGCTCTCAGAATGATAGGAATCAAGGACCAGAAGGTTGTAACTGCAAGAGTCAATTACTGCCTTGAGAAGGTAGGAATCTATCAGTACAGAAATAAACTCGCAAATGCTCTCTCCGGCGGACAGCGTCAGAGAGTTGCTATCGCAAGAGCTATAGTCAAGAATCCGCGGATCATCATCGCGGACGAGCCGACCGGAAACCTTGACAGCGCCAACACCCTCGAGATTATGAACATCATCAAGACGATCTCGAAGGAGAGGCTGGTCATACTCGTAACACACGAACGCAGAATCGCGGAATTCTACTCTGATCATGTTGCAGAGATGAAGGACGGAAGAGTAATCAAGGCGTACAGCAATGACTCTTCCAGATATCTCGACTATCAGCTGGAGAACAAAATCTATCTGCGCGATATGCCGGTCAAAGACAATTTCCAGCGCGGCGATCTCAATGTCAAAGTCTACAGTGAGGATGAAAGGCCTGCAGATATCAAGCTGGTAATCAGAGGCGGCAATCTGTACATAGATACAGGTGGTAAGCTCAATGTAGTGGATGAAACCGCAAATATTCAGCTTCTGGACGAACATTATCAGGCAATGGATGAAACCTTCTTTGCCGAAAATGATTTCGACTACGGGGCGTATTTGCCGAAGAAGTTCAAGGCAAAATACACATCGGTATACACTCCGTTCAATATGCTGAGTAACGGCTGGAAAACCGTAAAAGGCTTCAAAAAGGTGCGCAAGTTCCTGATGATAGGATTTGTGTTTGCTGCTATGTTCACTATGCTGGCTGTTAGTAATGTCCTCGGAATCATGGATGTACAGCCGCAGGACTACAGAAAGACCAATGGCAATTACATCACTATCACAAACGCCGACAAGACCGACGCACTGATGAAAGTTGTTGAAGGACTTGAAACCGTTTCATACGTTATGCCGGGTGACAGCAAGAAATCGATAACCCTTCCGATGGATGACTATCTGCAGACGGGGTACGCGATGACTGATCTTAACGTTTCGCTTGCGCAGACAAGCGTTTTGACCGAAGAACAGATAGTGAACGGCAAGATGCCTTCTGACCCGCATGATGTTGTTGTGGACAAGATGATAGTGGATGATTTCCTGCGTGAAGGCACGGGCAAATCAGTAGGTCTCGATACTGCGGATGAGTTTATAGGCAGAAAACTACGGGTTCCGAACCTTGATGATTACACGATAGTAGGCATATCAGATGTTAAGTCGCCGTCGATGTTCGTTGATGAATCGCAGGTTCTGTATATTCTGACCAACGCGCAGAACCAGATTGACGACTTCAGTTACGCCGCTGAAGAAGAAGAACAGGACATGATACAGACCGGAAGAATCAGAGATTTTGCTCTGAAGTCGGATGGAATCAAGGTCAAGAAGGGAAGCAAAGAGCCGACGGAAGTGTATGAAGTCCTCGTAAACGACATGCATGAAGAAGAGGATGAATACAAGATAGGAAGGAAGATCAACACCAAACTTGCAGGCCACAAACTCAAGATAGTCGGCTATTACAAGTCTGACACAGCCAATGATGATACATTGTATGTCGGGGCGGCAACCATACGCGCAGACTACATATACAAGCAGAAAGCATTCTCGGTATATGCTCCTAACGTCAATCAGGTCAAGAGCCTTCTGGACACTCAGTCTCTGCCTGCCAAGGTCAACGACATCAGAGAGCGTCAGGCGTACATTCATGAGCGTAAGGATCAGCTGACTTCTTCACTGGTAGTGGCGGGAATCATTCTCCTTATATCGCTGATCGAGATGTTCCTGATGCTGAGGTCTTCATTCCTCTCGAGAATCAAGGAAGTAGGAACTCTCAGGGCGATCGGCCTCAAGAAGAAAGACATATACAGAATGTTTGCCGGAGAGATTCTGGTGATCACTCTGATTACCGCGGTACCGGGCATAGCGATCATGTACTACGCTCTGTATAACATGGTCAAGATCACATACTACCTTGAGGGCATGTATATGCTGAATCCGTTAATTGCCGGTCTGTCACTGGCGATAGTGGTCGTATTCAATCTTCTCGCGGGACTTATACCTGTGTATGTAACTATGAGAAAGACACCTGCACAGATACTGGCACGTACAGATATTTAGTTCGCGCGGCAGCCTGCATATAACATCGGAAATAATCAGCAGGACTAATAATGCATAAAAAAGCAGCGGATCCATCCGGATCCGCTGTTTTGCTTATATTACAGATATCTGACTTCAACTTCCATGAGGTAGTTGTGCTCGAGAGCACGGACGATTGAGTCTATGAGAGGGAACCTGATGCCGATTTTGGCGGCAAGATTCGGATCGTCTGTCTCATCATTGATCTTGGTTCCTACGACCATCTCAACCTGATCGGTTTCTCTGAGAATCTTGATGAACCTCTTGGCAGGATCCTCGGGCATCTCTTTGAGAAGAATCTTCTTAGTAAGACGTTCATTGACTGCGCTGAGAGTCAGCATTCCTTCGGTTACCAGATCGATTCCTTCTATCTTGCTTGAAGGCGGAAGGTTGCCGGAAGGCTGCCGGTCGGATTTGACTTCTTTGCCGAGTTCTCTGGCGACAATCTTAGCGGTAGTTCCTCCGCAGACTATGACATTGCCTTCGTAGTTTTCTATGATCTGTTTAAGTTTTCTGTCTGATTCCCTGCTCCGAGGTGCACCGGTAACGATCAGAGTCCGGCGAGGCTTACGGATATGAACTGCAACACAGGTGATATCGTCGTTAGCTTTGTAGTTGTCAAACTTGTAGGCCTGGGTGACGATTTCTCTGGTCAGATCTCTGGATGAGATGTCCGGTCTCTTTTCAAGTACGCCCTGAATGAACTTCTTGACGTTGGCTTCTCCCCAGCCCATTGCTCCGACTTCATTGCTGCGGGAAGATGGTTTTCTTACAGTTGGTGTCTTCGCGCCGTAAACAGCAGGGCCGCCGCGGCGGCTTCCTGCGGATATGCTGTTCTCGCTGACTGAACCGAGCGAAACACCGGCCTGCGCAACTCCGTCACTGAAGAATATCAGGCGGTCGCCTAACTCCATGCTGAAATCTGATGAATATACAACTTCTTTCTTGACGGCGTTTTTGCGGTTAAGCCTGTTTGCGTGTCTGTTCCAGAGTGTCTGCTCGCTTCCGTGAAAACGGAGCGCTGACGGATTGTCATACTCGATAAGGCCGACATTAATGAAAGACTTATCGCTGGAGTAGACGATCTTGGCTATTGTAAAAGTTGAGTAGCTGATTCCTTTATCCTTATCAACAGGCAGTGTATCCATGATGATCTCAGCTGAATGGTTGAGATCAATAGGGGAGAATGACAGCTTGTTGGCCATGTGCGAGGTAAGAGAAGCCAGCACATTTGCCTTGACGCCGCTTCCGAGGCCATCAGAAAGGGTGGCAGTAATGATGTTGCTGCCCGGCTGTCTGTCCAGCAGGAAAACGTCTCCGCCGATCTGCTGACCGTGTTTGAACAGCTGCTGATAGTCGATATCAATGCAGATGTTATTCAACATTACTGATCACCGCCTTCTTCTTCAACCAGGCTGTAATCGTCGGTTGTATCAGCGCCTCCTGCAAATTCATCAATGAGAGAATTAAGGGCGATCTCAGTCTCGGCTGCATTCTCTCCGAGAAGTGAAGCAATCTGCTGTACTGTAGCAAGAGACTTCTTGATGACATCTTCAGCCTTCTCAATAACTGCTTCGCGTCTGAATGTAGGATTTGAAATATCTTCAAACATCGCACCGAGGAGCTGCTTGCTTTCTACAAGGAAGAAAGTAACTCTCATTATTTTGCCCTCATGCATGAATCTGTACTGAGCAGGCTTCTGCATGTAGAATTGTTCTCTGAATTTCTCTGCAAACGGCACAAACATAGATACAGGCGAACCACGGAATGTCTTGAGACCTTCCGCGTCCAGGAAGGATTCAGGATAGTCTTCAAATATATCCACGAATCTCTTGTTGAGGTCCGCAATATTAAGCTCGTTGTCTACGATTACTACACCGTTAGGGATGGTTGAGAGCAGCATGTCTACTTTGCTCTCAGCGTCTTTACGCATCTTGGTTACGCACATTTCGGTCTCAGATAAGCCTGCCAGCATTGCCTTGGCCATATCGCGGCATGTCTGGTAACCGCATCCGCCACAGTTCAGCTCGTCTGCAGGAGTTGTTTTGCCCAGCTTGAGAAGAGCGCCTTTGATCTCTTCCTCGGTGTAATCGAAACCTGCGATATGAATAGGTTTAGGAGACTCTGCATTGAGAATGCCGTAGCCTTTTCTCAGCACTTCACGTGCAAAAGCAGCGTCGCCGTCAAAAACGTTCGGTTCTGAAAGTCTGGTCATTACATGTGAAGCGACAGATTTCTTGCGGACGACCGCAGAGTCAATCTTGGTTGTTCCCGGGCCATTGATGCATCCGCCGTCGCAGTTCAGTGTTTCGAGGAAGTCCTCCGTGTGCGTTCCGCGCAGCGATGACATGATACGCTCGATTCCGGACACGGACAGAGCGCCCTGCTCGACGAATTTGTTCTGCCAGATTTTGGATGTTTCGATCTGACCGTTTTCAATCGGGTAAATTGCCGCTTTGCCCGCCTTTGCAGGAATAAACTCAACAGGGATTCCTGTATCGATATCTTCAAGCTGAATGTTGTCCTCTTCAAGCCACTGCTCTACTTCACGGAATGTAAGTGCAATGTCCGGATAACCAGGGTGCTCATCAGCTTCGAGTTTCTTGGCGATGCAAGGTCCGATGAAAACAACAACGATATCATCACCGTACAGATGTCTCAGATAAGCACTGTGGGTCTGAAGTGGAGATGGTACCGGGGCAAGTTCGTCGACGCACTCAGGGAAGTATTTTTTGACCAGCTCAACTACTGAAGGGCAGGCGGTCGAAATAAAGTTTGCGTGACCATGCTCGATAATATACATATCAAGAGCCTGGGATACCAGAGCTGCTCCGATAGCGGTTTCGGAAACGGCATCAAATCCGAGCTTGTAGAGGGCTCTGACGAAATTATCTTCGAGTCCCTGAAACTCAGATACATAGGACGGAGCCAGTGATACAATGACTCTCCGCTTGGACATAAATGCCATCTGAACACGGTCAACGTCATTTCTGATCTGTTTTACACCGTTAGGGCATTCATTGACACATGTGCCGCAGAACGTACACCTGTCGTGCAGAATAAGAGCGTGCGCATCCTTGATCTGAATCGCTTTGACCGGACATGTTCTGACACACTTGTAGCAGTCACGGCAGTTGTTGATTTCTGTATAAATAGGTTGTCTGCTTACTATACTCATAATTTCATTCCTCTGTGGTTACATATACATAAGCTGAACATGCAAAAATATGTTAATTAATAATATCACAACGTACAGCCTGTTTTGCACATTATAAGCAAGAATCCGTATTCAAAAAATCGCTGAAAAGCGTACAATATAAGGCTTATCGGCATTTTTGCTGTCAGTTGAGGCGAATATGTGGTATACTTACCGCAACTATGAGACTTTTCCTGAAAGGGGTATGACTATGGCATTTGCAACAGCAGAAGAATATAAAGACATGGCCGGAAATTTTATCCATGACATCATTGACGATGACCTGGCAACCGGCAAGCACAAGGAGATCGTAACAAGATTTCCCCCTGAACCTAACGGATATCTGCATATCGGACACGCTAAGTCCCTCTGCCTGAATTTCGGTACTGCACTCAAGTACGGCGGCAGATGCAATCTGAGATACGATGATACAAATCCGACCAAGGAAGATATTGAATTCGTTAAGTCCATTGAGGCTGACGTTAACTGGCTTGGATTCCAGTGGGATGAGAAACTCTGGGCATCTGACTATTTTGATACAATGTACGAGGCTGCCGTTGAGCTTATCAAGCAGGGCAAAGCGTTCGTATGCGAACTTACTCCTGATCAGATCAGAGAATACAGAGGCACTCTCAAGGAGCCGGGCAAGGAAAGCCCATACAGAAACAGACCAATCGAGGAGAATCTCGAACTGTTCGAGAAGATGAGAGCCGGCGAGTTCGCTGACGGAGAAGTATGCCTCCGCGCCAAGATCGATATGGCAAGCCCTAACATCAACATGAGAGACCCTGTAATCTACAGAGTTGTTCATGCTCCTCATCACAATACAGGCGATAAGTGGTGCATCTATCCTATGTACGACTTCGCTCATCCGATCGAAGATGCTATCGAGGGTATCACACACTCGATCTGCACACTCGAGTTTGAGGATCACAGACCTCTCTATGACTGGGTTGTAAGAGAAGTAGGTTGGTGGCCAAATCCTCCTCGCCAGATCGAATTTGCACCGCTTAATGTCACAACAATGCTGATGAGCAAGAGATTCATCAGAAGACTTGTTGAAGAGGGCAAAGTAGAAGGTTGGGATGATCCGAGACTCTGCACTCTCGCTGCAGTACGCAGGAGAGGCTATACACCAGAAGCTATCCGCAAATTCTGCAATGATATCGGAGTATCCAAGGCTGATTCAACAATTGACATCGCTCAGCTCGAGCAGTGCGTCAGAGAAGACCTGCAGCTCAAGGTCCCGGCTATCAATGTAGTCAAGAATCCGATCAAGGTTATCATCGACAACTATCCTGAGGACAAGATCGAGATGTGCACTGTTGAGAACAACAGCAAAGTTCCGGAAATGGGAACAAGAGAGATTCCTTTCGGAAGAGAACTCTGGGTAGACGGCGATGACTTCATGGAAGTGCCTGTTAAGAAGTATTTCAGACTCTTCCCGGGCAACGAAGTCAGATTCAAGGGTGCTTACTTCATCACATGCAACAGTGTTGAGAAGGACGATGAAGGCAATATCGTTGCACTTCACTGCACATATGACCCTGAGACACACAGCGGCTCCGGTTTCGAAGGCCGCAAGGTCAAGGGAACTATCCACTTCGTAGAAGCCAGCACAGCTGTTAAGATCAGAATCAGAGAATACGGCTACCTGATGAAGGACGTCGAGGTCCTGAATGAGGAGACCGGCAAGATGGAGACCAGAATGGAATTTGATCCTGAATCCCTGCATGAGACATGGGGCTATGCAGAACCGAGCGTCAGCGAGGTTAAGCCTGGTGATAGATTCCAGTTCTTCCGCAAAGGATATTACATTGCGGACTCCAAGCTCACTACAGATGATGAGAAAGTATTCAACAGTATCGTAGGCCTTAAGAGCTCATGGAAGTAAGGTTTCCTTCCGACTATACGGCGTTGCCGTATGGACGGAAACCTTCTAATTCGCTCGACAAGCTCGCGAATTAACCTGGAACCACAGAGGTGTTCACATGAACACCTCTTTTTCTTTGCGCAATTGTTAAGGAATTTTAAGAAAAAACACCTCAATTACAGTATATACTACGGGTATATGGAAAACTTACTTTACAAATTCCTGAATTTTGCAGAGACGTATCCGGATCTCGCCAAAGAAATGACCACCGTCATGCGGTGGGTTTTCGTGGTGCTCGCAGCATATATACTGCTGGTCTCGATTTTCTCGCTTCTGACCACCAGATGCACACCTGAGATCTGGGGTTATTTCCTTGTGGAAAACGGCGGCAACTATCCGATCACTCACTGGGAGAACGTGATAGGCCGCAGCAGATCAGCTGACATTAACATTCCGGTAAGGACGATGTCCAATAATCACGCCATTCTCAACCGGCGCGATGAAGGCAAATGGATATTCAAGGACCTCGACTCCCACAACGGGACGGTAGTAAACGGAATGAAACTGCAGCCCGGCAGGAGGTATCTGATCAGCACCGGTGATGAGATCGTAATGGGAGGCGTCCACTGCACAGTTGCACCTGCAAGCGTAGAGGAGAGCAGAAACAACGAAAAGATGAGGCGTCTGGACAAGACTCCGGTGGCACCTTGGAAAATTCTTCTGGCTATTACGCTTTTCCAGTTCCTGACGATCATTCAGCTGATGCTCGGCATGGGCGAAGATATTACAGTAGGCGCAATCATGTGCATTGTCCTTCTCTCTGTTGTTATGTGGACGTATGTGACGTTCTTCAAGGCGATGGGGAGCAGGGGCTTTGAGATGGAGATGATCGCATTCTTCATGTCTACGATCAGTCTGGCGGTAACAGCATCCTGGAATCCGGGCAATGCTGTAAAGCAGTTCATCGCAATGATGCTCGGCCTCGGACTGATGATATTCATGTGCCTGTATATGAGAGACCTTGAGCGCACTCGTAAGCTGAAACCGCTTCTCATAGGCCTTTCTGTCGTTTTGCTCTTACTCAACCTGATACTCGGAACTGTAAAATACGGAGCTGCAAACTGGATTCAGATCGGCGGCCTGTCGGTGCAGCCTTCTGAGATCGTAAAACTCGCATTTATATTTGTCGGCGCCGGTACGCTGGAAGAACTGTACCTCAAGAATAGCACCATCATGTATGCGGCTTTCTCATTTTTCTGCCTGGGATGTCTGGCGATAATGGGAGACTTCGGTACTGCGCTGATATTCTTCGCAACATATCTCGTAGTTTCGTTCCTGCGAAGCGGCGATCTGTCAAGAATGATTCTGACATTCGTCGGAGCGGCGCTGATGGGTGTGATGATTCTAAGGTTCAAGCCGTACATCGCTTCGAGATTTGCTGTATGGGGGCATGTCTGGGACTTTGCGGACAATGAAGGTTATCAGCAGACCAGGACGATGTCCTTCGGAGCCGGAGGAGGACTTCTCGGACTCGGCGCAGGAAACGGCCAGCTCAAATACGTCGGCGCTTCCAGCACAGACCTTGTATTCGGCTTTGTAATGGAAGAGTGGGGATTCATAATAGCAGTGCTTCTGGTGCTCTGCATCATTACACTGACTATTTTCGCTGTGATGAGTATTGTGGCCGGCAGATCCACTTTCTATACAATCTGCGCGTGCGGGGCTGCGACCATATTCCTCGTTCAGACTACACTGAATGTATTCGGAGCTGTCGATCTGTTCCCGCTTACCGGAGTAACTTTCCCGTTCCTGTCCACAGGAGGCACGAGTATGCTGGCGTCGTGGGCGATGCTGGCTTACTTCAAGGCAGCCGATATGCGGCAGTCTGCGAGCCTGGCGGTAAGTAAGGAGGCATAGCATGAGAAAACAGGAAAAAAGAGCTGTTATATGCCTGCTTATCGCGTTTGTGCTTTTCCTCGGCGTGGTGATTTTCGGAGCGCGGTTTGTCAGAGACGGAGGCAAGTGGGCGAGTTTCTACGGCAATTCACAGATATACACTGACGGCCGAATCAACAGAGGAACTATCAGTGACCGTTTCGATGAGGTGCTGCTTGAATGCACCAGAGACGGCTTCTACTACAATGACAACTATGAAATCAGGAGAGCTACAGTGCATGCTGTAGGGGATCCCGGCGGCAACATCGCGAGTGGAGCAATCAATGTGTTCAAAAGCCAGCTTATCGGATATGACTTGCTGAACGGAACATATGACACATCAAGCCAGGGTAAGAAAATACGGCTCACAATCGACGCAAACGCTAATGTAACTGCCTATGAATCATTGAACGGCAGAACCGGTCTTGTAGGCGTCTACAACTGGAAGACCGGCGAGGTACTGTGCATGGTCAGCACTCCTACGTTTGATCCTGCAGGAGGCACGCCGGATTCAGATGAGGGTTACTATTTCAATAACTTCCTCGACGGACAGATAACTCCGGGATCGACTTTCAAACTTGTTACTGCCGCAGCGGTAATAGACAATCTGAAAGACAGAGACTCCTACACATTTGACTGTGACGGGGAGAATGAATACAACGGAGTAGATTTCACAGATATCAAAACACATGGTGAGGTCAGCTTCAGGTCAGCACTTGCTCAGTCATGTAACGGCGCGTTCGGAGAACTGGCGAGAAAAGTCGGTGCCGGTGAGATGCAGAAATATACTGAGAAAGCGGGCCTGACAGAGCCTGTAGATGTGAACGGAATCAAAACCGCTGCTGGTTCGTTTGACTTTCCGTCGGATGATAATGTAAAGCTGAGCTGGGCAGGAATCGGACAGGCGGACGATGTGGTCAATCCGTGCGCTATGATGGTCTACATGGGAGCTATAGCAAACGGCGGTGAAGCTATCCAGCCTACACTGATCAAAAGTGCTACTTTCATCAGGGAGATCACAGGCGGCAAATCTCTCGGCAGATATCTCGATGAGGATACCGCGAATGAACTCCGCAGTATGATGAAAAACAACGTAGTGGAAAACTACGGTGAAGAGAACTTTGACGGCTTGGATATCTACGCCAAGTCGGGAACTGCAGAAACAGGAGACTATAATCCTGATGCGTGGTTTGTTGGATTTACTGATGATGAGGAAGCGCCTTATGCATTCGTTGTCTGGGTCAAAGGCGGCGGATACGGATCGGAAGTTGCGGCGCCGATAGCCAGAAATGTTATACGTACTCTGGAGTATGACGTTTCGGAATAAACAGAATCAGAGCATGTAAAAACCCCGGCAGCTTTGAAGCCGCCGGGGTTTTGCAGTGCCTAGTAAACAAGTACCGGAGTTCCCGGTTCGATCATGCCGTACAGCTTGGCTGCAGAGGCTTTAGGCATATTGACGCATCCGTGTGATCCGCCGTTTATGTAAATATCTCCGCCGAAGGTGTTTCTCCATGAAGCGTCATGGAGCCCGTAACTGGATCCTATGAATGCCATCCAGTAGTTAACAAAAGATTCGTACGGATCACCGTTGTCCTCAGAGCCTTTCAGGATGATATTCCTTGCCTTGTAGTTGAGTCTGAAGGTTCCCTTCGGAGTGCTGTGACCGTGAACGTTGCCTGTTACAACAGGGCAGTCCATTACAGGCTTGCTGTCAACGAAATAGGTCAGATGCTGCTTGGCAATGCTGACAAATACATAAGTACCGACAGCGCCGTATTCTGGCTTCTGAACATTGACAGTGGCTTCAGCTGTGGCTGTATTGCCGCTAGAGTCCTTGGCAGTCGCTTTAACTACATATTTACCCGCCTTGTAGAAGTCGATTTTAGGTTTGTCCAGAGTGATCTCGACATCGCCGCTGTTATCTTCAGCTGCAAACATCTTGTCGACCAGCTTCTCATCCAAAGGCAGACCCTCGAAAGTGTACAGGCCTTTGGCCTTGGTGAATTCCGGAGGAACCCTGTCGAAGACTGTGAAAGAATACTGGCGGTACTGGCGCCCGCAGTATCTTATGGTCAGCTTGTGATCTCCCGGCTTGACCATACCGATATCGTTGATGTTGACATCATCAAGAAGCAGTTCTGTATTGTCTCTGACAAAAGCCTCGTCTTCAGAAGACATCTCGCTGAGGTCGACATACTCGCCGATATCCGGTGAAATCGGATCTCCGAGTTCGAGAGTAAAGCTCGAATAGGAGTACTTCGGGTTGACCGGAAGATAAGGCTTGCACGAAGTCAGCAGCAGGCACATGGCAACTGCCGTCAGCAGAATCATTAATTCAATTGTCAGTTTGTTGCGTGTTTTCAACCGTTTGTTTCCTTCCGGCGGTAAGTGTATATCTGTAACAGAAAAGCGGACCGGCGGTCCGCTTATTTTCACAAGCGCCTGAGAAATTGACCGCTTATGACATTATAGTACATTTTGACAGAAAATAGTACATACTATTATTTCTGAGCGCTTACTGTGTTTGCAGCATCGCTTATTCTGTATGAACCAGCTCTGTTCTTGAAGAATATCAGAGCTCCGATAAGGAGAACAACACCGACAACAAGCGGAATAACAGGGCTTGATGTGAAGCCTGCGATCACGTATGAAACAGCGGATACAACGGCTACTGTAGTAGCATAAGGCAGCTGAGTTGAAACGTGTGATACGTGGTTGCAGTTTGCGCCTGCGGAAGCCATGATGGTTGTATCCGAAATAGGTGAGCAGTGGTCGCCGTAAACAGCACCGGCCATGCATGCTGCGATAATTGGTGTAGCGAGCTCAGGGTGAGACTCTGTGATAGCAAGTCCGAGCGGAATCAGGATTCCGAATGTTCCCCAGCTTGTACCGGAAGCGAATGCCAGTACACATGCAATCAGGAAGAGTACTGCAGGAATGATGCCAACGGCAGCGCCCTGCATTCCCTCTACAAGACCGCTTACATAGTCAGCAAGTCCGAGGCTGTCCGTCATAGCCTTGAGGGACCATGCCAGTGTCAGTACGAGGATTGGTGATACCATAGCCTTCATACCTTCAGGGATGCAGCTCATGCATTCCTTGAAGCTTATGGTGCGTCTGATCATGTAGTAAACGATGATGATGATAAGTGCTACAAGGCCGCCCATTGAAAGACCTACAGAAGCATCTGAGTCAGAGAAAGCTGTTACAAATCCGGCTCCGTCGAAGAATCCGCCTGTGTAAACCATTCCGAGTACGCAGCTGACTACAAGTACGAGTACAGGGAATACCAGGTCCATTACGATTCCCTTGTCGCTTCCCATCTCTGCAGCATCTGCAGTCTGTGCGTTTTCGTCTGCAACTGTGAACAGATCGCCGTTCTCAACTGCGTTCATTTCATACTTTGCCATTGTAGCATAGTCAAATTTCATGAAGATGAGCGAGAACATCATTACGAGTGTGAACAGAGCGTAGAAGTTGTAAGGGATGCACTTGATGAAAAGTGAGATGCCCTGACCTTCACCGGCAAAGCTCGATACTGCAGCTGCCCATGATGATACCGGCGCGATGATGCAGACAGGAGCTGCTGTTGCGTCGATGATGTAAGCGAGTTTTGCTCTTGAGACCTTGAACTCGTCTGTTACCGGCTTCATTACGGAACCTACTGTCAGACAGTTGAAGTAGTCATCTACGAAAATGATGATTCCGAGAATGACTGTTGCGATCTCAGCAGCTACACGGGACTTTACTCTCTTAAGAGCCCAGCCACCGAATGCCTTGGAACCTCCGGAAAGATTCATGAGAGCAACGATGATTCCGAGAATAACCAGGAAGATGAGGATACCAACATTCCATCCGTCGGACAGAGATGCAATCAGACCGTCCTGAAGCACGTGGTTGACTATTCCGTCAAAGTCAGCACCGGCATAAAGAATTGCGCCTGTGAGTACTCCGAGAAACAGTGAGCTGTAAACTTCCTTGGTTACAAGAGCCAGTACGATGGCGATGAGTGGTGGAAGCACTGCCCATGCAGTTGCGTATAGAGCAGGTACATAATCCATATAAATTACCTCCGATTCTGTAAAAATACCTTAGATGCTGCCGGCAGTCACAGCCGGCTTTAAATAAAAAATCCATGAATAACGCTTGAAACGTTCCATGGATCAGAAAGCCATATTAAGCCATATACCATGATAGCGCTCCACTTGCGTGACAGTCCGCCGCATCTTATTACGGCGTCCCAGTATGCCGGGCCGGGAAGCCCCAGCGCACTTCGGCGGATCATCCTTTCGGCATCTGCTCTCCCCAACATGCTCCGACAGCACCTGTATGGTTTCAAGACCACTTTGCACTGTCTCGGCAGATGATGCCTACTATTAATCTCCGCAACCTCTATCGGGTCAGGTGTTATTCAATTGGAACAGGCGGCATAACTGCTGTCCGGAATAATACCGGAAAGCCGGTTTCTGCCGTTTGACTTTCCTATAATAATGTGAAATATATGTGAAGTCAAGGAAAAATTGTGAAAAAACACAAAAAGAATGAGCCGAAGGCTTCCGGAAATTCATTGCGGAAGCTGAAGACTATAAAAATTGGTGAATAGCGGAAAAAGTCATATGCAGTTAAATCCGTAAATAGTATTATTATGAAAAGGGTAAGAGTTATTGTTATAAATACAGACGGCAAAGAGAGATAGTTATGAATTTCAGTCAGTCAGAAACGGATTTTATAAGAGATGCAGAGGCGTATGTGCCAATCGCAGAAAGCGACAAACCGGTCGTTGATTCGGAAGATGCGCTTAAAGACCTTCTGGAAGAGAGACGCGCTGCAGCTGCGCCGGGAAGCATGCCTGATTTTATGCACACCAAATTTATCGGGCTGGATCTTGCGGGATGGGATATGAGAAATCTCAATCTCAGGCGCGCGACATTTGACGGGTGCAATCTGAACGGCACTGACTTCAGCGGATCTGATTTGGACCATGTTGCTTTCTATAAAAATGACCTTCGCAATATGAAGCTCTGCGGATGCATGGCAAGAGGGTGCAGCTTCAGATTTCAGGACATGACCGGTATCGACTTGTCGGGGGCTAACATATACGCGTCGGTTCTTGAGGATGCAATGAATCAGGACAAAGTCATAACCGATGATGACACAAAATGGTACAAAATGCGCTGCCCTGAATTCGGCAAGCCTTTCATCGCGTGGAAGTGCTGCACTGATCTCAGAGTTGTAATGATGCTGGTGCCGGCAGACGCGAAGAGATGCATGGCGACAATGGAGACCGGGCGGGTATCCAAAGTCAAGGTCCTTAAGATAACCAATATTGCCGAAACAGAGAATTACACATGGGCTCAGTCAACGGTTGATGCGGACTTCTATTATGAGGTAGGAAAATGGCTTGAACCTGCAAACGGATTCCAGGAAGACCGCTGGAAGGATTCATCGCCGGGAATTCATTTCTTCCTCGAAAGAGAGCAGTGCGTTGCATATCAGTCCAAGTAGCATGGCTGTAGCTGTAAGGGCAGGGGTTCAAACTCTGCCTTTTGTATTGTCCGATTAATTGGCTTGAAACAGGCGCTAACATGCGCCTTTTTGCATTGAATAAGGAACAATAAGGTAGTATAATATTAGAGCTGATAATAAGATAATGTAATTTTCCCCTAATTACTTGGCGCTTCGAGATCTCCTGATTTCCCAGCAGATGGCTGCCTTGGCGGCCGGCATGAAGAAAATTAGGACCTCTGACAGGCGTCTTTTGTTTTGCGGGAAATGATGGCGTAAGGGCATTAATACATTATTGTATTGTAAGGAGGTAATGATTTATGAAAGTCATCATGTCCGGTAACGAAGCGATCGCTCGCGGTGCATACGAAGGCGGCGCAAGATTTGCTTCGGCATATCCGGGAACACCGAGCACAGAGATCCTCGAGAACATGCCTCAGTACGGCGAAGCCGTATATTCAGAGTGGGCACCTAATGAAAAGGTTGCTACCGAGGCTGCTATCGGAGCTTCTATCGCAGGAGTAAGATCATTCTGTGCTATGAAGCACGTTGGTATGAACGTTGCTGCAGACCCTATCTACACATTCGCTTACACCGGAGTTACCGGCGGATTCGTAATGGTAGTTGCAGATGACCCGGGTCAGCACAGTTCACAGAACGAGCAGGACAACAGAAACCAGGCTAAGGCTGCAAGACTTCTCATGCTCGAGCCTTCCGATTCACAGGAAGCTCACGACTATATGAAGAAAGCTTTTGCACTGTCTGAGAAGATGGACATGCCTGTGCTCATGCATGTTACAACAAGAGTCTGCCACTCCAAGGGCATTGTTGAACTTGGCGACAGAGTTGAGGCTGAGGTTCCTGACTATGAACCTAAGATCAAGAAGTATGTAACAGCTCCTGCTAATGCAAAGGTACTCAGAAAGACTCTCGAAGAGAGAGTTGAAGCAGCAAGAGCATTTGCAAATGACTGCGAATTCAACAGAGTTGAAATGCATGACACCAAGATCGGTGTAGTTACATCCGGCGTTTCATATCAGTACGCAAGAGAGACATTCGGCGAGAACGCTTCTTACCTGAAGCTGGGACTGACATTCCCTCTGCCATATGACCTGATGAAGGATTTCTGCAGCAAGGTAGACAAGGTTTACGTTGTTGAAGAGATGGATCCATATCTTGAAGAGCACCTCAAGATGCTCGGAATCGAATGCCTCGGCAAAGACGTAATTCCGCACTATGATGAGCTCAACACAGATATCGTACGTAAGGCTTTCCTCGGCGTTGAGCCTGAGACTTACACAAGCGATATGAAGACAGTCGTAAGACCTCCTGCACTTTGCGCAGGCTGCCCTCACAGAGGACTGTTCTACTGCCTCTCCAAGAGAGAGAAGAAGGATCATATCATGATCACAGGAGACATCGGCTGCTACACTCTCGGAATGGCTGCTCCACTGAACGCACTTCACTCCTGCATCTGCATGGGCGCTTCTCTGTCACAGGGACATGGCGCAAGCATCGCACTCAAGGACGCAGGCAAGAAGACCAAAGTCGTTTCTGTAATCGGCGATTCCACATTCTTCCACACAGGTGTTAACTCCCTGATGGATGCTGTATACAACAGCGGCAGCAACCTGTCCATCATCCTTGACAACAGAATCACAGGAATGACAGGTCATCAGCAGAACCCTGGAACAGGCTTCACACTCATGGGCAAAGAAGCTCCTGAGGTAGACATCCCTGCACTCTGCAAAGCTATCGGAGTTAAGGAAGAGAATATCAAGACCGTCAACCCTAACCACCTCGATGAGGTCGAAGCTGCACTCGATGAGCTGCTTGGCAAGGACGAGCCAACTGTTCTCATCACAAGATGGCCGTGCGTACTCAAGAAGTTCAGCCAGCAGGATCTCGATGAGTTCCCGACTCTGCACAAGACACAGTGCGTGATCGATCAGGATAAGTGCAAAAACTGCAAGATGTGCGTCAAGACAGGATGCCCTGCACTGATTTCCACTAAGGAGAAGGTAGTTATTGACTACACAAGCTGCAACGGCTGCACAGTCTGCAAGCAGGTTTGCCCATTCAAAGCTATTGAGGAGGTGACAAGATAATGAGTGAAGTTAAAAATATCCTCCTGGTAGGAGTAGGCGGACAGGGAACAATCCTTGCTAGTAAGATTCTCACCAGCGCTCTCATGAAAGCTGGTTATGACGTTAAGATGAGTGAGATCCACGGAATGTCTCAGAGAGGCGGATCCGTATCCACACAGGTGAGATTCGGCGATAAGGTTTACTCACCAATCGTTGGTAAGGGATCAGCTGACGTTATCGTTGCTTTCGAAGAGATGGAAGCTCTCAGATGGCTTGACCACCTCAAGATTGGCGGCAAGATGGTTATCAATGATCACCAGATCCAGCCTGTTCCTGTAAATCTCGGTCTTGCTGAGTATCCACAGGGCATCATCGAGCACCTCAAGGAGAAAGTAGAAGTTCTCTCCTTCAAGGCTGCTGATGTAGCTACAGAACTCGGAAATCCTAAAGCAATGAACATCGTACTGCTCGGAGCACTCGTTAAGGCTATGGGCGGACTCGATGATATCGACTGGGACGCAGAAATCGAAGCTAACGTTAAGGCTAAATTCGTAGACCTCAACAAGAAAGCATTCCACGCAGGCTACAACCTGTAGTAAACACATTTTCGACTCGCACAGCC
This sequence comes from Anaerovoracaceae bacterium, assembly GCA_045112795.1. Taxonomy (GTDB): domain Bacteria; phylum Bacillota; class Clostridia; order Peptostreptococcales; family Anaerovoracaceae; genus Crickella. The sequence goes on from JBGUIG010000118.1 coordinate 22,030, forward strand.
CCGGCTGTGCAGCGGACTTGAAACACTGCCGGAAGGTTCAAAGCCTTCCGGCTTTTGTTTTGCCTGAAATCACTCAGCAACCATTTTCACGCTTGCTGTTTGTGGTACAATTTTTAAGGATGAAAAACTCTGCGCGTCATGCGCGCTGCAGCTTGTATTTAACGCGCCCTGCCGTTCAGCTAAGCTGCTTATATAATAAGAGGAAAACCGGACTCATACAGAAAGGGTAACGAGTGTATATATAATGAAGACTATATATCTTGCGGGAGGATGCTTCTGGGGACTTCAGAAATTCCTCGATCAGTTTGAAGGTGTTAAAGCAACAGAGGTTGGTTACGCGAACGGTCCTGAGGATGCGGGAGCTCCAAGCTATGAGGATGTGTGCAGCAACAGCGGACACGCGGAGACTGTCCGTGTGGAGTATGACGAAAACATACTGCCGCTTTGCAAACTGCTGGACTATTATTTCATGGTAATAGATCCGCTATCCGTTAACAGACAGGGAAATGACTGCGGTATACAGTACAGAACCGGGATTTACTATTCGGACAGCGAGGCGGAACTTACGGCTCGTGACTATTGCGACAAAATATCTCAGAATCTTGGCAAACCAGTCGCTGTTGAGGTGGCGCCGCTTGCCAACTACTATCCTGCAGAGGAATATCACCAGAAGTACCTGGATAAAAACCCTCACGGATACTGTCATATCCCTGCAAGCTATCTGAACATGAACAGATAAAACCGGCTTCTTGAAACTGCCGGTCATGCGTGGTACTATAAAACGGATTTCTAAGAAACAGAGGCATATATATAATGAGAACAATAATGATGATCGCCAGCGTGGCGATGATTGGTTCGGGAATATTCTGTGTAGCAAACGGCAGCGCAGCTTTTCTGACGGTTGCTTTTGTCATCGGTGTCGTTTATGTTCTGATGGGAGCTACTGAACTGCTGGTAGGATTACGTGCAGATTTTGATATATCTGAGAAAGCTGTCAGCATCAGTAAAGACGGCGTGCTTATGATCATATACGGAATTGTTATTCTCTCCGGACAGGTAACAGACGATACAACTGCCAGAATGCTTATTGCGGCATGGCTTGTAATTGAAGGTGTGCTCGCTGCGTCAATGATCACAGATCTGATGCATATTACCACAGAGCAGAGAGTCAATCTTGCTGTTAACGCTGTGATGCTGGTATTCGGACTGTATATGTTCTTCAATACTGTTATGTTCGATATGTCGGCGACATTCCTGATTGGCATAGCTTTGGTCATTCTCGGAGTAAGGAGATTCTTCCAGTCATTTATGATCGAATACAGCCGTCCGGGATTTGTCACAGGTAATGAGGAGAAACTCCAGGAGGCGCTTGAAGAAGAGAAGAGGGCGCTTGCCAAAGCCAAAGAAGGTATCAGAGAGCAGAAAAACGCTCAGAGAAGGATCCAGAAGATCCGCGACGATATCGAGGCCGAGAAAGACATGATGAACAGTGCCGCTATCAGAAGAGCCGAACGTGAACTGGAGCAGGAAGAGAACAAATAGAATACATTGTAACGGCTAAGTAACGGCCTGATAACGGTTGATGAACAGGAACAAACGGGGAATAAAATCCCCGTTTTTCAATGCTGTGAGACACATCGGATGTTCCTGCAGGAAAACAATAAAATATGGGCAAATTCGCTTGACATCTCAGAAAAAAAGAGTATTATAAGCGAGTGCTCAGAAAGACGGGCGCTGCAAAACAGCCCCGATTTTTTATCGGCATAACGAAAACCGAATAGTTGGAGATCGGGAGATGCCCAATGTTCGGAATTCGAATCGCAGCTCAGTAAGCTTCAAAACTTTTTCAAAAAACTTTTGAAAAGTGATTGACAAGACCTGCTGAGATGTGTATACTAAACAGGTCGTCGCTAAGGACGGCCTCCGAAAACCGGTCAAAACGGTCTTCGGAACACAACTCAAAATCAAGCAAAACTTCTTCAAAAAAGTTTAAAAAGTGCTTGACAACAAACACTGAGTTGTGTATACTAATGAAGCTGTCGCTGAGAGAGACATGAGGGAGCGCCGCGAAGCGGAGGAGTCCTGATGTCAGAGCGAC
>JBGUIG010000119.1:0-27755 GCA_045112795.1 Anaerovoracaceae bacterium
GAGGATCGGGAATACAACGAGGAAGAACGTCTGTATAGGATTGCAGCCGTCTATCATCGAGGCTTCTTCTATCTCCAGCGGGATAGACTTCATGAAGCCCGCGAACATGAATACCGCAAGTCCCGCACCGAAGCCGAGATAAATAATCCAGATGTTCCATGGTTTATTCAGGTCAAGGCTGTCAGCTGTCTGGGAAAGTGTGAACATTACCATCTGGAACGGTACTACCATCGAGAATACGAACAGATAGTAAAGTGCACTTGTGAACTTGTTCTTAACTCTTGTGATATACCACGCACACATCGAGCAGCAGACCAGGATAGCAATTACTGATGTTATCGTGATCAGTACGCTGTATCCGAGGCTTCTCGCAAAGCCCTGCGCACCGAGTGCATTGATGTAGTTAGTGAATCCTGCAAAAGTCTCTGATGTCGGAAGATTGAATATATCCGATGTTCCGATAGCGCGCTCTTCCTTGAGAGAGTTGATCAGTATCATGAATATCGGATACAGATATGCTACAGCCAGGATAGAGAGCAGGATGACCCATATATGGTCTGATAATCTGGTTTTCTTTTCCATCATGCCTGTACCTCCCTCGAACGTGTAGCTCTAAGCTGTATCATCGAAATTACTATTACCAGAATGCAGAACAGAACTGCCTTACTCTGTCCATATCCCTTCCACTGCATGCCTGCACGGGCGTAGAAGGTATTGTAGATATTGAGAGCCAGCATTTCTGTTGAATGCTTAGGAGCACCTGCTGTCAATGCTAAGTTCTGGTCGAACAGCTTGAAAGAATTAGTCAGTGTAAGGAATACACAGATAGTGATTGAAGGCATGATCATCGGCAGTTTGACCCTGAAGAAGGTTTTAGCCGGGGATGCGCCATCAATCGCTGCAGCTTCCAGTATATCGTCTGGAACGTTCTGAAGTCCCGCAATATATATGATCATCATGTAGCCTATCTGCTGCCAGCACATGAGGATGATCAGTCCCCAGTAGCCTGCTGTCGAGTTGAGAGCCAGCAGAGGCTTTCCTACATTTGACAGTATACAGTTGATGAGTATCTGCCAGATGTAGCCGAGTACGATACCGCCGATCAGATTCGGCATGAAGAATATCGTACGGAAAACATTCGTCCCCCTCAGTTTTCGTGTCAGCAGCAGGGCAAGCCCAAGACCGCCGACATTGATAAGAATGATTGAGACAACTGCAAAGCTTACAGTAAATACGAATGAGTGCCTGAAGGCTTCATCTGTAAGCGCATATTTGAAGTTGTCAAGGCCGGTCCATTTGGCATTGCTGATTGTTGTGAACCTGCAGAAAGACAGATACAGTCCTTCAATGAATGGGATCACAAAGCCTATGACAAATGCTGCGGTTGTCGGGATGACGAATATCGGAGCGTACTTTCTAAGTGCTTTGTCCATTGTTCACCTCATCCTGTAAGGAGAAGAGGCAGACAGATTAGCTGCCTGCCTCTTCAGTTGCTTAGGTTTATTTAGGAAAATTATATGTTGATGCTATTTAAAGGATCCTATTAGCCCTCGTTAGCGAGTGCATACTCTGAAGCCCAACCATCTACGAATGCAGCCTTAACAGCATCCCAGTTAGCATCTGTCTGGTCTGCAGCATATGCTGTCAGAGCTTCGCCAAGTCCATTCTTCCACTCTTCTGAAGGCATTGTTGTGAAGTTCCAGGAAACTGGTGTCAGACCAGCCTCTGTGTTGGCAACGTCCTGCTTAACAAATCCATTGCTGGACTCAACAGCAGCCTTGAAAGGAATTGTGAATCCCATCTCGTTAGCCATTGCTTCTGTTCCTCTCTCGGAGGTTACGCACCAGTTCATGAAATCAAGAGTAGCCTGAATGTCTGCTTCGCTTGCATTTGAGTTTACGCACCAGAAGTTCTCTGTACCTGTGCAGAGACCCTGATTTGCCTCATCTCCTGCTCCGATGTAGATAGGGATCATTGTAACGTCGTCCTCAGCAAGGAGTCCGTCGCCTACAACATTGCCCCACTCCCAGGAACCATTCTGATAGAATACAGCTTCTCCGGAAGTGAATTCATTTCTGGCGTCATCGCCGGTCTTATTAGCAAGTTCCTTAGGATCGCATGTGCTGTTGTTAATGTAGAGATCCCAGATTGCCTTGTAATTATCAAGATAAGTTCCCTTGATAGCATCAGTGGACTCAATTCCGTCATCCTGATACTCGAAGTAGATCGGGAGGTTAGCAAGGTGGGTCTTGAATCTCCAGTCTGAAGATCCATCCATGCCTGCTGATGTGAATGCGGAGAATCCGAGTTCATCGCTTCTTGCTGTGATGTCCTCTGCAACTTTCTTGAGGTCGTCGAAAGACTTGATATCATCTACAGTGTAGCCTGCCTTCTCAAGAAGAGCCTTGTTTGTGATAATTCCGTATGACTCGATTACATATGCAATTCCGTCTACCTTGTCGCCATCTTTGAGTGCGTAAGCATCGCTTGTCAGCTGTCCGTATACATCCGTACCTGAGAGGTCATAGCAGCTGTCTTTCCAATTTGCAAGACCAACAGGTCCGTTTACCTGGAACAGTGTAGGAGCATCGTCCTTGCCCATTTCGGACATGAGTGTTGTCTCATACTCACCGGATGCTGCTGTAACTACGGTTACAGGAACGCCAGTCTCTTCTGTATACTCTGCAGCAAGAGTCTGCCACTGCTCATCCTGCTCAGGCTTGAAGTTCAGGTAATAGACCTTGCCGGTCTCATCTGAAGCTTCCTCACCGCCGCCACCTCCGCAGGATGCGAACATCATGCATGTCATTGCAGCGATAAGAGCCAAAACAAATAACTTCTTTTTCATGATTATTCCTCCTAGAATAAAACCAACAATTAATAAATTCGCGGGATAATTGAATCGTTTCCAAATTAAGGTTATCCCTTCTGTGTTTAACTTTAATAGAAATAGTCCAGAAATGCAAGCGTTTTTTGCGATTTTTTCTGGATTAATTGTCCTAATCCAGGGACGATCGGTATTTTGAGAATGTAAGTCATTGCTGTTTTGGAAACGATTACACAGTGTTGTTTCATCTAACATCCTTCCGGCAGTCTGCCAAAGATAATCCTGGACACTAAAAAAGAGAGCCGTTCATTGAACGACTCTCGAAACGGCTCGTATGCCGCATATATTGGCGGAGAGAGGGGGATTTGAACAGAAGTTAAGTCTTGAAAGCATTGAAATTACTGGAAAGGAGGACACACCCCTCATGCTGTTCTCAAAATTGTTCTCAATCACATGGGAGTTACGAATATCTACTACCAAAGAAGCCTCGAGCTTGTTTGTGCTCGAGACTTCTTTGTGTTAGGAGGCTTCTAGTTTTCTTCACCAAACCCTGTTTCTAAAAGTTCAACAAAGCTGTATGAATATCTCAAAACAGTCGGTATCCATTTATTGTCTCCTAACTGACTTCGAACGTTAAAAGCTGATATGCAAATCCCTGTCCTATTAAGTAAAATTTAATCAATTCCTACAGCGGATTTCATCCTTTTCTGCTATGCATTTTCCATGAATATTTTATGCATTAAAATTATACTATTCGATCGTCAGACGACATTCCTCAGCATTGATAGCGATCCTGTTTACAGTCATCACCGGCTATTCAGCAGCATTGACTACATATCCCATCATCGGGCCGGACATTCCTGCTGCATTCGCTTCATCAGTGTCGATATGCATGAATGCGAGGTCTCCCTGCATCAATCTGACTTCTGTATCTCCGAATATCAGCGTTCTGTCAGGCGTGTCCACGCGCACCCAGATAATGTCGCCGTGGTTGAGGCCCCACTCCTCTGCCTTCTCTTTGCCGAGATGAAGATGTCTCTTGGCAATGATCGCGCCATGCGAGAGCTCGACTTCGCCCTCAGGACCTACCAGCTTGATCGGCGCTGAACCTTCGAGGTCACCGGAAAGTCTTACCGGCGCATCGACGCCGAGTGCTCTCGCATCTGTCCTGGAAAGCTCGACCTGTGATTCCTTCCTGCATGGAGCGAGTATACGTACCTTGTCAAAACTGCCCCTCGGGCCGACTACTGCGATCTGCTCTGCGCTCGCAAATGCCATGCCGCCCGTTCCATAAAGCTCTTTTTTAGGCGTGAGCTCATACCCCTCACCAAACAGTATGTCCTGATGCTCTCTGGTGAGGTGAATATGTCTCGCCGAAATATCTATATACACTTCTTTTTTTCCATCCATTATTCTTCCTCTGCATAATCATAGGTTACATGCATGTATAGCCGCCGTCTACAGGTACCATAATGCCTGTTACATAACTTGAACAAGGTGAGGCGAGGAAGATCGCTGCTGTATCGAGTTCTCCTTCATTTCCGTATCTCTCTGCAGGAATCATTGTCTTAGCGTTCTGCTGGAAGAAATCACTGTCAAGAGTCTCCTTGGTGAGCGGTGTGTAGAAGTATCCCGGGCAGATAGCATTTACATTGATGCCCTTGGAGGACCACTCAGCTGCGAGAGCTCTTGTCAGGTTGACTACGCCTCCCTTAGCTGCATGATATGGTGCAGATCCTGCTATCTTGTTGCCTACGAGACCGTACATCGATGCGATGTTGATGATGCGGCCGTAGCCTGCAGGAAGCATTGCTTTTTTAGCTACTGCTCTTGCTACCTTGAACGAACCAAACAAATCGATCTGCATCTCGTTGTTGAACTGGTCATCTGTAATGTCCTCAGCAGGAGCTACAGCGCCTGTTCCTGCGTTGTTGACGAGGATGTCGATGCGTCCGAATTCAGCAAGAACTTCGTCTACTGCAGCATTGACTCTGTCAGTATCTGTGATGTCGCACTGTACGCCGATAGCCTTTACGCCGAACTCTTCAGCGATCTTAGCAGCATTCTCATCGCAAAGATTCTTTCTTCTTGCCATGCACACGATATTGCACCCCTGGTTGGCAAGTGCTTTTGCCATCTGGACCCCAAGGCCAGTTGAGGCCCCGGTAATTACCGCTACCTGGTCTGTAAGGTCAAAGTACTTATTTTTCATAATGGTTTTCCTTTCGTTCTGTTCTGCTTTCAGACTATTCTGCCTTCAGACAGTAGACTTCTTTCAGAGCCCTGTTGAGTGCTTCATAATTGACCGGAACAGGATTATTTACAATATTCCTGTCAGTCTTCATTGCTTCTGTTATTTCGTCGCAGAGACTAATGTCTGCTCCAAGCTCTTTCATAGTCTTCATATTACAGATTCTGCTTATCTCATCATATGCTTCTGCTACTTTACCGGCTATCGCTGAATAATTGCTGCCGGTTTCGCTGACCCCGAGGAGGTCAGCCTGCAGGTAGATCCAGTTGGGATCTTCTGTGATATTGTAATGCGCGAACACACTCATTCCTATGCTGCATCCTGCCCCATGAGGAATGTGATATCTGTCACAGATCTGATTTGCTATCGGATGTCCGATAAAAGTCCCTCTCATAGGCAGCGCCATTCCCGCGATAAGCGCTGCATATGACATATAATGCCTTGCTTTCTTATTGCTCCCATCCTTATATGCTTCGGGCAGCCACCTGAAGGAAAGTCTTACAGCATCTTTGCATAATGTATCTGCAAATTCATTAGGGATACGAGAGTAATTACACAACACCTCTGAAGCGTGGCATAACGCATCTATTCCTGTGTTTGCAGTTACAACAGGTGGCAGGTCATATGTTATTTCGGGATCTATCACAGCACATGTAACCGGAGTTCCTCCTGTCCCTCCCTTTCTTCCATCTTCAGTTGAGCATGTCAGATATGGCGTTACCTCCGCTCCTGTACCGGCAGTAGAGGGGATAGTAATTATCGGAGAAAACTTTTTTGTATCAGAGGAAGGCTGGTTCAGATAGTCCATTGCTTTCCCGCCGTTGGCCAGAAGCTTTCCTATCAATTTACCGGTATCCATCGTGCTTCCGCCGCCGATTGCTACTATAGAGTCCACACATTTTCCCTTGGTAAATGCATATGCTCGATCAACTTTCTGAGCAGTTGGCTCGCCTTCTTCTATCTGCCATGAACAGTAACTGATTCCGGCTTTCTCCAGACTTATTTCAATATCTCTTCGGAATCCATACTGATCCATTGCCACGTCATACAGAAGCAAAGCTGCCTTTCCCCCATAATACCTGACTTTATCGCCAACCTTAAATCTTGATTTCTCTCCGAATTCTATATCGACGCCCTGAATCATTGTCCATCCGCAACTCATCTTACTGCATCCTCCTGTATTCTGATTGATCTGTTATCTCTCCATCTTGCCTGCACCAAATCCGCCATCAATAGGGAGATTAACTCCGGTGATGAATTCAGATTCATCTTCAAAGAAGAAGCATACTCCGTGAGCTATCTCCGACGGTTTCCCGAATCTTCCGATAGGCATATTCTTGCAGTACTGTTCGAACTCTTCCGGATGAATCAGTTTGACCGACTGTACAAGTTCTGTCTCGATTGCTCCCGGGGAAATGCTGTTGATAGTGATTCCTTCTTTTACTACATCAAGGCATGCATTTTTGGTAACACCGATAACTCCGGCTTTTGAAGCTCCGAGTACAGCCATTCCCGGTGCACCCATGAAGGCCGCGTCAGAAGCGATATTGACTATACGGCCAAACTGACGCTCTCTCATTAGCTTGATCTCTTCCTGCATGCAGTAGATGACACCTTTAAGGTTGAGATTTATCATAAGGTCTGTATCCTTGTCCTTAGTATCATAAATCATCGTATATGGGATGCCCCAGCCTGCGATATTTGCTGCATAGTCAAGCTTGCCATATTTCTCCTTGATATATGCCATCAGATTTACGAGGTTTTCATGCTTGGTGAGATCACACTTTACGTATTCTGCCTCACCGCCTCTTTTCTCACACTCTTCAAGTACTTCTTTGGCCTTTTCTTCATTGATATCAATAAAAATTACCTTTGCACCTCTGTTGATAAGTTCAAAAACTGTTGCCTTTCCTTGTCCGCTTGCTCCGCCTGTTACCAGAGCAACTCTTCCTTCAAACTGTTTAGCCATTTTTTACTTCCTTTCTACTGTTATCAATTACTATTGAATAATTATTGCCTATATCCTCCTTGCAGGAGGAGTAAATACAGGAATACCCGAATAGCGCTGTACTTCATCAGATCCTTCAAGTACTCTGAGCACCCCGTTGCCTAATGCTTCCATCTCGAATTCTCCCGGAAATGAAATCACATCTGCGATCCATCCTGTCTGCTTCTTTACAGATTCAACAATATAATCACTGAACGAAAGTCCTCCTGTAAGAACTATTGCATCTACATTGCCTGCCATTGTTACAGCCATGCTCCCAATGTCCTTGCATATCTGATAAATCATCGCATCATACGTTTCACGCGCAAAATCATCACCATCTGCTATCATTTGCTCGACAATTCGTCCGTCTCCTGTTCCGAGATGTGCCAGCAGACCTCCGTTCATGCTCACCTTCGCCAGCATGTCCTTCTCACTATAATTCCCTGAAAAGCACATTCTTATAACATCAGCTGCAGGAACCATTCCGCTTCGTGTAGGACACATCGGTCCTGCCCCAGAAGAACCACTGAAGTCGACCATCTTGCCCTTCTTGTGAGCCGCTATGGATATACCTCCTCCAAGATGTGCCACAATAAGGCTGCATTCATCGTATTTCTTCCCGATCTTTTCAGCAGCACGATTACCTACTTCTTTATGATTCAGAGCATGTATGCCGCTTGTTCTCCATATTTCCGGGAATCCGGTGAATCTCGATTTCATCTCGAATTCATCAACTGACTGTGCATTCAGTATGAATGCAGGCTTATCAAATTCTTGCGCAAGAGAATATGTCAGTACAGGCGAGTAGAAGCATGCATGTACTCTCCCGCCTTTATATGCTTTGTTAGCTTCGAGTATCATCTCATCAACTATATATACTCCTGCAGGAGATGATGCCATTGCGCCCCCTCTTCCGGCAAAAGCGTCGATATCGTTCATGGAATATCCGTGTTCTTCAACACTATTGATAACACCGGATCTCAATACAAGAAGATTATGGTCTCCATCAGTGCTGTTATAGTCAAGGCCTTCAAGATCAATATTGGCTGAAAACAACTCTGCACGGTCTTCATACAATGCAATTTTGGTCGATGTCGATCCCGGATTAAGCGCAAGTATCATATAGCTCATTATCTGATTTCCTCCCGGTTCAATGTTGTCTCCTGATCTCTGTGTCTTTTCTCAAGTGTTAATACTATCTCCTTGTGTTTCTGCTCATCCATGTCATACCACAACCAGAATGTGACTCCGATTATCAGGAGAAGTACAGCCGGCAGGAATGACATGCTGATGTTAAGAGCATTCATAACAGCCTGATTCTGCTGCTCGTTAGCAGTGTATCCAAGAGCATTGATGACTGCGAGCATTACTGCCGGTCCCACAGCCCCACCAGCCTTCAGGCTCAATGATACAAATGACGACAAGAAGCCATCGACCCTGACTCCATATTTATACTCAGCATAGTCTGTATTATCTCCGTCACATGCATATCTTAGCCCGCTTGCGGCTGTCCCGACCGCTGTCGAGATTGCATAAAATACCCAGAACCAGACACCTCTTGCTGAAAACCAGTACATAGGTGCGACCAGCAAACCTGCTGCAGCAAAACTGAACCCGACTGCTTTTCCTTTGTGATGGAACAGCTTGTAGATGAATGGGGCAATGACTCCGGACCCGACTATACCAGTGAACATACCTATCATTCCCGTCATGGAGTAGAGTTTGAAATCACCTTCATAATAAGTGAAATAGTATGTCATGATCGTCATTCGCCCATATGCATGAAACCCTGCTACGAATTGTCCCAGCACACAGATCAACGCATACTTATTGCCGATAAGGCATTTGAGCATTGTTCTGACCGGCACCTTATTACCTGCAGCTCTCTGAGCAGGAGGAGGAAGCACCCTTTCCTTGCTGCGGAAGGCAGTCCAGAGTATGAATGGAAGCCCAACCGCAATACTGAACATGACTGCTCCGAAATACCCTCTGGCAGTATTCTCAGTCTGATGTGTGCCTGAAAATAAAAGTATAATAGTTGCCGCAATCAGGTTAGTGAAATTCGTTCCAAGCGATGAACAAACCATTCTTGTGTTTGAAAGCTTGATTCTTCCCTCGGCACTTGAGGTAATCACTCCGCAAAGAGCATTGTAAGGCATCTGCTGACAAGTTGATGCTACTGTTATCAATATGTAAATCACCCACATCCACAGGATCTTAAATTTAAGAGGCCAGGAGTTTTGTGTTGCAAAAAGCATTGCTATCAGAATGCACATGACCGTGCCGCCTATTCCTACCCATGGCTTGAATCTTCCAAATCTTGAATGAGTGCGATCAGCGATGCTGCCTATCAAAGGATCATTCACCGCATCAAAGAACCTCACGACAAGCAGCAGCAATGAAACTGAAGCTGCAGGAACACCTGCATAATCTGTGAAAAAAATAGTCATAAAGGCGGATATCCATATATATATTGAAGAATACCCGAATGATGAGACCGCATAGTCGAGCTGTTCGCCAAGTTTTGGCATAATGTCGGTCGTTGTTCTTGTATTGGAGTCTGGCATTATCATCACATCCTTAGCTCAGTTTATATAAAACTTATTATGCTGCGTTCTCATCCTGTACCTTCGTGAGGAACTGGGAGATGATAAGAACGATCAATGCTGCTGCAGCAGCTATTATGAATGATGTGCGCAAACCAGTCGCAACACCCTGTGAAGCAATGATCATTGAGTAAACTGCAGCCCCTATAGAAGATCCGATAGCCATAGTTACCTGAATCATCGCGTTGCCTTGCATTCTCTTATCCGATGTCAGCTGGATCTGAGGTGCAACAGACATCGTTACAGTATGCTGGCTCTGATAGAACCCTGCCAGGAACATGAGTACGTAGATGACCACGAGCTTGGTGTCTGGTCCAAGAACCACAATAAATGCAACAAGTACTGCAATACGGATTATCATACCTATTGTGAGTGTTCTCTTTGCGGACCCATCTTTACCGATCATATTGGCGAATACAGGAGCCATAAAGAGACCGGCCACTGAGATCAGTGTTGTTGCAAGACTTGACTGAGTCGCAGTTCCTTCCAGAACATACAGTATGAATGAAGGAACGAAGAAGTACACAGACATAAGCGCGAAATTCATCAGGAAACTGTCGATGGTAAGTATAAGAGCATTTCTGTCCTTCAGTACGCCTGCAGGAATAATGCACCCATCACCTTTCTTCCTGATTACTGCAATGAGCCCGATCAGTCCGACAATGGTAAGCACCAGGAAGATGTTGCTTGTCCTGCCTCCGAACGGAGCAAGAGATGATCCGAGGGCGAGGAACAGTGTCAATGCACCAAGGAAGAGTGTCTGAAATACAGCTCCGCTGAAGTCGAAGGCCGCACCGGTCTCTATGGCCAGAGGCTTTGCTTCTTCTCTGGTTACCTTAACTCCATTGAACATCAGGACAGCACTTACAATAATTGTGATCCATACTATATGGCTGACAAATCTCCAGCCCATATTATCTATCAGAACACCGGATATGATTGGTCCGGCAAGTACGCCAAGACTATTGATGGTTCCTACATATCCAAGATATTTCGCTGCATTCTTGGCATCATATATGTCTCTGACCATTGTGTAGCCAACAACATATACAGCAGTTGAGAAGATACCATTGAGGACTCCACCTCCAACAACAACGAACATGTGGACAGCAATAGTTCTTGAGAAAATGTTGAGTGCTCCGCATACAGCTCCGAAAATAAACAGTTTGTGCTTTCTGGATGGATCCTTTGACATAAGGTATGCGAACAGCGGCATTGTTACAGCTGCAGTAACGGATGAAAACGCCTTAGTCAGGGCAAAATAATCCATTCCATTCAGTTCCTGTGCGATGATTGGCAGTATGACTGTATCCGTACTTGAGATAAGTACCGACCCCAATACCAGGAAATAGACTGCAGCCAGAGTAAACTTCTTCTGACGCGATGGTGCACTTTCAAAACAATTCATTTTGCTTTCTCCTTTCTTTCGCATTATCAGCTCGCGGCTGATTTACTTGAATTATTTCATGTAGTCAGGAATCTCAAGACCGCGCTGCTTCATGTATTTTGGATATAGCTCTTCGTTGACCAGCTTTCTGATCTTAGGAGCATTTTCAAACAGTTCCTCTGCTGCTTCTTTTGAACAGTTCAGGAATCCGAAACTTCCATCGTATATTACAAACTTGTTAGAACCATTCATCAGTTCGTTGGCTCTGTCGAGAGCCTGCTGAAGAGTGTCTGTCTTCTCGGTATATGTCCAGTTCTCAAAGCCCTTGTTATTAGGATCCTCACACCACATTCTGAACTGTTCATCTCCTACTACGATAACCGGAAGAGTCATCGGCCAGGTTATATTGATACCTACCCATGTCTGGTTATAAATGATTGCTTTAAGCCCTTCATTCTTCGGAAGATTCCTGACATCGAACATGGAGAATCTTGCATCAATATCGTAATGATCCTGCAGGAGATTTGTATTGACGCCTGCTATGATGCCTGCTGCAGCTGTATAATACGGCCAGCGTGATCCGTCGCAGATCATGGTATAGTCATGCAGTGATATAAGCAGCTGATGCATCAGTGGAAACCACTTTAGGTTGTCGATCATCATTCTGTCATCGATGTTATACAAGCTGTTGTCTGCATCAATATCTGTGATTCCTGCAGGTGTGCTCCTGAGCGTGACAGCAAAAGCCCATTTACTTTGTACAAAATCTGAGTCGTAAATCGACATTGGTACAATATTCTGCATCGGACCATGTCCGACCGGGCTTCCGAAGGCATGATGATACAGGTTTCTGGTCTCAAACCTCGCCATATCCATTGTGAATGCCTTGAATGCTCTGCGGTAATAGAGACTGCAGTATACTTCTCTCGGATCATCATAGTTGGCATAGATAAGCCTGTCGGCATCGTAGCATTTATGCAGACCATATACAGTTCCGAGTCTGGTCTCGATAGGAACAGCCTTGTCATATGCAGCTACATATTCAACGTTCCCTTCGAACTCTTCCATCAGATTGTAGTAGTCGATTACTTCTTTGCCCTCCATCGGAGTACGGTACATAACGCACCTGAGGCGTACATTGTAGTTATGGCACCTCTCCTCAACGACTTTTTTAATTGTCTGCAGCATTCGGATATACGGACGTCCGCCGAAAATATAGAATCCGTGCTCACAACCTATGAGATTGATCGTCTCATCAGGCTGTATCATTGACATATCCACCTTCTCAAGAGCCTTTCGCGTAGCCTTTTCTATCACTTCAGGGTCGCTGTCATCGCCTTCATATATTGCTTCAGGCATTTCAGGGAACAGATCTCTGACATTTACGGATACCATCTCCGGATGATCATAGACTCGCATCTCAGGCGTGTTTCCATATACTGACGGCATACATTCAGGTGTCACCCTTGCAGGGTACATTTTTATATCAGACATTCTTTTTAGCACTCCTTTCCTGAACAATCTTACGGTAACTTTCTGCCATCTGTTCGAACCCTTCTCCGCTGTTTAATGTAACGAGTCCTTCTCTCATCTTGAATCGTGGGTCCAGATCAAGAACATCATCAGAGAATGTCCATAAATTTACTGTAAGCGGATGATAGCTGTCGTCATCTCTGCCCGGAAGCGGCCTTCCTGCAGCCTCGAACATCCTGCTTATCTGGCCAACACAGTACATCGTGCAGCCCCCTCTTGCACCGGTTTTTTGTGCAAGATCTTCCATGTTTACTGCTCCGTCAAGAATGGCATTGATGATCTCTTCTGCAGTTGTCGGGCCACACTTACAAATGATCTGTGTCGGTGAGAAATGTGTCTTGCGACATATATCAATTACTTCTTCTGCTCTTTCCATGGTGTCAGGCAGAGGATAAGCAATCAGCTGAGGCTCTTCCAGTTCTTCAAAAGAGATCGCACCATTGTCGCAATATTCCCAGCACATCTTGCATCCCAGACACTTATCTGTATCTACACTCGCCTGGCCGCTGCAGCGGTAACATCTTCTCGCTTCATCGTGGATCTGCTCTTCACTGAGACCGATTGCAACTTCTTCCTGATTCAACACTCTGTACTCTCTAGGAAGATTTCTCATTCTTGCTGCTTCGATATTATTCCAGTCGAATTCAGTCCTCGGAGGCAATGGTATATCCTCTCCACAGTTCAATCCGCCTTTAAGTCCGAGATAGCTGCTTATCTGAAGCGCTGCCGTTTTACCATCAGCAATAGCTTCAATCGCTGTTGCAGAGCCTCTTCTTACATCGCCACCGGCAAATACCCCTGGAAGTGTCGTCATCTGATCTTCATCCAGGACAAGTTTTCCGAATTCAGTCAGTTCCACTTCGTCCTTGTCAATAAACGGGAAGTCTGCATATTGGCTGACTGCCATTATTACGTTATCTATGTTGAGATTGAACTCTGATCCTTCTATAGGATCCGTTGCTCTTCTCCCTCTTGAATCAACATTACCAAGTTTTCTTCTGACACATGTCATAACAAGTCCGCCATTATCGTCCTTGCGGATCTCAGTCGGCGATGCCATTGTGACCAGTTTTACGCCCTCTTCAAGAGCTTCAATTACTTCACGTCTCTCCGCAGGCATATCACCTTCTCTTCTCCGGTACACGATGGTGACTTCTTCTGCTCCAAGTCTGACGAGATTGCGTGATACATCGATTGCTGTATTACCGCCGCCAATTACGACAACCTTCTTACCAAGTTCAGGGCGCACTCCCCTGCTAAGGTCTTTGAGAAAGTCGAGGCCATGGTATACGCCGGGCAAATCCTCACCCTTGACATTAGCCAGTTTGCTGAACTGAGTTCCTGTAGAGATATATACGCTGTCATAATCGTCTGCCAGTTTGCTGAATGCCACGTCTTTGCCGACCTCAGTATTCAGATGTATCTTCACACCGGCGTCTTCGATCACCTTGATATCCCTCTCAAGGATTTCCTTGGGCAGTCTGTATTCAGGAATGCCGAACACCAGCACACCTCCGGGCTGCTTTTCAGCTTCATAAACATCCACTTCACATCCGCTGAGAGCCAGATAGTAACCGCAGGTGAGCCCACTTGGGCCGGCTCCGATAATAGCAACTTTCTTTCCATTTGATGGCCATACGGATTCTTCCGGGAACTTGCCATCCTTATATGACACATCAGCCACATAACGCTTTATGTCCCTTATAGCAACTGGATCATCATAGCATCCCCTGTTGCAGACCTTCTGACATTCATGGGTACAGATACGGCCGCATACTGACGGAAAAGGATTATCTTGTCTGATCAGTCTGTATGCACCCTCATAGTCACCTGCCTTGGTCAGTGCAATGTATCCAGGAACGTTGACTCCTGCAGGACAAGCATTCTGGCACGGAGCAACATAGTTCTTCCCCTCTCCGGCACGCACTTTAATCGCACCGGTAGGGCATCTGCGTTCGCATCGCTTACAGCCAACGCATTTGGAAGTATCCACTTTGGATTTAACCGTAACCTTCAGCAATTTCTTTTACCTCCCTCTTGACTTTTACAAATTATCCTCAGTGCATCTACATTGAATTGTGCACAGCATTATTTACTGCATGATCATGCATGTTTTCTTTTATTCCGACTTTTTCTTTAAGTCTTCTTCTCAGGATCCTTGCTATCTCTCCGGCAAGGATCTCCTTACTCCAGTTTTCCCTGACACCTTTGACCACAGTATCTATGCACAGGGAAACCTCGTCATTAGGTCCCGGCAGAGCTATATACTTTGTGATCCCCATCTGGCCTACCCCGATACGTATACCATCCTTACTATGTCGCCCCTGGCCCATTCTGAACTTCGCTATATATGGGGTAGCTGCATTAAAGTCCAGTCTTTCAATAGCTTCAACGCTGAAGTCTTTGTTCTCTGCGCCAACGCCTCCTGTAGTAATGATCACACTGTACCCGAGTCCGGCTGCCTGCCAGAGCTTTCCGGTGAATAGCTCAATGTCATCTTTCAGCACTTCACCGCGCTCCGCTGTAAATCCCGCTTCAGTAAATTTCTCAAGGATCAGAGGTGTATTAGTATCTTCTATTTCACCATTCTCTACTTCAGCCCCTGTCGGGAAAACAAGGACCCTCGCATCTATCTTCTTTCGAATAGAGGATGCCATTTTCCGTGTGTTCTCAATAGCGAGCAGGCCTTCCTGTAGATCCTGTTCTCCACCTACTATCCACCCGAGCATTCCATTCGATGTTATTCTTGAATTCTGAGTGAGGGTGACACCATTGAGTGTTCTTATTCTGTTGAGGATCCGCTCTTCTTTTGCAACGAATCTCGATGGATCCAGATCATTTTTAAGTACATCAAGTGTTACTTTGTTATCTCTCACATCTATGACTAATACATCATCACTGCTAACGCCTATCTCCTCTGCAACAATACTTGCCAGTTCTGTAAGATTGGCATTGGATAACTGTATGTCCTCTATTGTCAGTTCACTCTTATGCAGCAGATGGTAATCATGTTGCTCTGCTTCAGGCATCTTCACATTTGTAACATTGAAATGCATATCCAGAATCGGAGCATCACATATGCTCTTGCCTACATCGATCACATCAGCTCCGGCATCTATCAGACTATCAAGCTGACTGAGAAGAATGCCCCCGCCGAATGCAAATTCAACTTTCCGATAGTCCTCATTTGCCTCAAGTTTCTGGAGTATCGGTCTCAAAGTCTTTGTAACAGAAGCAAGGTCGCTTATCTTACCCGTATCCACAAATACAATGTCTGCTCCTGAGGTGATTGCCGTCCAGGCTTCCCTTACAATATCTCCGCCTTCTGTTGTGCCTTTGACTTGTATAGCTTTCTTACGATCAGCAAATTGAGATGCCGCTTTAAGTGCATTCTGTATTCCACCGAACATTGAGACATAATTCTTGTCCATATAGACCATAGGCTCATTCGTAATGTGCCCCAGAACACCTCCGGTAACAGCAGCTCTTCTCAGATCGCCTTTCATATCTTTTGGCATTTTCTTCCAGGAGCCACATACGACCCTCAGTCTCCCATCAGCTTTCCGGACAAAGTCTCTTGCAGCGGTTGCAACTCCTGATGTCTTTGAGATACATCCGATAATACTATCTTCGGCCATTGTAATTTGTTTTGGTGAACCCGTGACCTGAAGGATCATATCACCCGCAAACACCTCGTCCCCTTCTGATACTGTGTACTCGACATCCAGTTCAAGTTCCATTGCCCTCTCAACTGCATTGGCGATTCCGGATATAATCCCATCTCTGTCGACATAGAGGCATGCAGTTACTTTGCAATCTGCTATTGCGATGAACAAATCGTCTCTTATGTCTCTCATATCGCTACCTCCGGCGCTTTATCAATGTTCTTATATTTAAAGGTTGTAAACGATCTCATATGCGTCATGTACCGCTTTATAGATGTTGCCCTGTCTCTTACCTGATCCGATCTCATATACATCTATGCCGCTTCCTGCAAGTTCCTGTTTCATGGAAGGATTAGGTCTCATCCCAATAGACATGATCACAGTGTCAGCAGATAGCGTTTGCTGCTCTCCTTCAGATGTCTCTATGACAGCTCCGCTATCATTGATCTCTACAATCTTGTGCCCTGTGTAAACAGGAACACTGTAATGCTCCATCAGGTCTTTAAGCATCGTCTTACACTGGCCTGGAACATATTCGACGCTCATGAGATCAGGCATTGCTTCAACGAGTGATACCTTCTTTCCCTGCAGGACAAAATGCATTGCCACTTCACAGCCGATCTCTCCTCCGCCTACAACTATTACTGTGTCTCCTACCGTCTTCGTGCCTTCCATTGCTTCAATGGCTGATAAGCTCTTCTCGTGATCGATACCAGGTATGCTTCTCGGCATTACAGATGAAGCTCCATGCGCAAGGAACACGACATCGGGATGCTCTTCAAGTATCTGCTGTGCTGTCATTTCACTATTAAGATGTATCTCCGCATCCAGATCTTTAAGTTCTCTCTGATACCATTCATTCAGGTCAGATACCTCTCCTTTAAGAGGCCTGTTTCCCGCAGCTAACAATTCTCCTCCAAGGTGATCCGCCTTCTCAAAGAGTCTCACTTTATGTCCCATCATCAGAGCGCTTCTTGCAGCCTCCATACCTGCAACGCCTCCACCTACGATAATGATGTGCTTAGGGAAGGCCGCCTTCTTTTCCGGATACTCGATTTCCCTCAAGGCTCTTGGGTTTACTGCACATCCCGGGAACTCACCAAGGTCATTAGCCTTAGAGATACAGCCATAGTTGCAGCCTATGCATGGGCGTATTTTTCCCGGTGTTCCACGTTCTGTCTTTCTTGGGAAAAAAGGATCGGCAAGTGATGGCCGTGAAAGAACGAATGCATCAGCTTTACCCTGCTTCAGGGCATTAAGGCATATATCCGGATCACCCATTCTTGAACCTGCCATTATAGGGATCGTTACTGCCTCTTTGGCCTTTGCATACAAATCCAGTGCATGGCCTTTCGGCATATATGATGGAGGACATGCATAATAGAATGAGTCATATGTTCCTGTATCAACGCTCAGAGCATCAACTCCGTATTTCTCCAGTTCTCTGCAGATCTGAATTCCTTCTTCCAAAGTTCTTCCGGCCTCTTCCTCTCCTGTCAGAGATGCCTTATTGAAAGCTTTCACATAACTCTTAAGTCCCAGTCTTACAACGATCGGGTAGTCATCACCGCAGGTTTGATGGATTCCCTCAATGATCTCTTTGAGTACTCTCATCCTGTTTTCGAATGATCCACCGTATTCATCTTCCCGGTGATTGGTCATCGCCATTACAAACTGATCCAGCAGATATCCCCAGTGGACCGCATGGAGTTCGACACCATGTACACCTGAGTTTTTGTAGAGCTGAGTGGTTTTTACTACCTGCTCTATCTTGCGCTTGACCTCATCCGTTGTGAGGGCAGTGGTTATCATGTCCGGCATGTAGTAATTTGGCAGAGGTGACGGCGATTTATATCCCGGTGCTACTCTGCCAAGCCCCATTGAAGCCTGACAGAAAAACTTGGCATCGTATGCCTCCATTCTTTCTACAAGGTGCTGAGCACCTTTTTTGAATACCGAAGGGTTATACAGCGGGGCCTTGGAATACTTAGGGTCGAAAGGGTCGATCTCCGTATCTGCAAATAACACACCTGTTGTGATCAGACCAAACCCTCCTCTGGCTCTCTCGAGATAGTATTCCTGAACATTAGGTCCCCAGTCCTGCAATGAACCCTGTATTCCGGAAATACCCATAGGGCCAACGCAGAACCTGTTTTTGATAGTTACCTTACCAATATTGAAAGGTGTAAACAGTTCCTGATATTGATTACTCATTTTCTCCTCCATAGGGTGATTGATTTAGTCTTCTACAAAGCTGAAAGGTTCGAAGTCATCCCAGCTGGCATCTGCAAGAGACTTAATATTAGGGAGTTCGACCGAAACTCGTGTTTTATTCATAAGATGATAGTAAGCAAGGTTTTCCGAAGGGAAGCCGCCGCCCCAGGTTCCGCAGCCGACTGTGATCGTCTTAGTAACGCCGTTGTTATATCCTCCTGTCGGCTGATTGATATGGAATCTGCCTACAGGTATCTTTCTTGCCGTGTACTCGATATGGTCGGTGTCGAAACTCCAGATACAGCTTGAATGTCCCTTTCCTTCCACATTCAGATTGGCGATAGCTCTGTCGACAGCATCCTCAAACACTTCGTATGTTGTATACCGAATTATCGGGAACAGTATCTCTCTGCACAGAAGATCAGAATCTCCCCAATTCTGGTTTTTCACAAGCAATACCCTTGTGTCCTCAGGAATACTGAATCCTGCCATTTCACATACCTGATGAGGAAATTTCCCAACAACGCTTCTGTTTATGCGAGGTTTTCCATCCGGGAATATCACATTTCTGAGCTTATCGATCTTTTCATCATCAGTGATCAGGTACGCACCATTTTTCTGCATCAATCTCAGGTAATCATCGAGCATATCTGCAGGTACATGTGCTGTCTGCTCTCCTGCGCAAGGAACACCATTATCTACTGTTCTGTTACTGATCGCTCTCTGGATCATAAGCTCGAAGAAATCCTCTTCAAGTCCTCTGTCTATTATTTCCTGACAATTGCCCTGACCAACACCAAATGCAGGCTTGCCCGCTGAGTACACTGATTTGACCATTGCTGCTCCGCCGGTTGCTATATTGCAGTCGCACAGTTCAAGCATCTTCATTGTTGCTTGTATACTTGCTGCTTCCGGTCCTATACACTGGACAAGATCCTCCGGAGCACCGATCTCCTTCAGAGCATCTCGCATGATTCCTACTGTTTTCTGAGAAACACCTACTGACGCAGGATGCGGTCCGATCACGATAGCGTTTCTGCACTTAAGAGCCATCATAGAATTACCGATGATTGTCGCGACCGGATTAGTGCTTGGCATGACCGCTCCAATGACTCCCATAGGTTTTGGAAGATAGCGAACCCCGGGCTCGTTAGGACAATCCTCATAATCTACAGTGTTTCTTCCACGCATCTGGAGCCACTGAAGAAGAGCAACAAATACCATCTTATTTTTCTTGCCCTGGAGATTCCCCATACCGGTCTCAGAAAGTGCCGCTTCACTCAGCTCATCGGCATGATCACACACAGCTTTACCAATAGCACGCACTACTTCATCAATTGGTCTTTGTGTTGTATAGTCTGATTCAAATTTCTGCTGCGCCTCACGGCTTCTCGCTACAAGCGCCTCCATGTATTCCTGCAGCTGCTCTTCAGTCATTTTTTCTGCCATTTTGCTCCTCACTTTCTTCAGTAATTGATCTGAAAACACTTTTTTCTGTATCTAAAGCGTAGCATCCGCACTTTTCAATGTGAAATATCGGTTCGTCATCAAAGAAGCCATGAGCTCGATTCGTTTTTTGCATGTTAAAGATGTCGCTGCGTATACACATAGCTCGCATGAATAAATGCAGACAATAAAAATAAGCCGGCTGTGCCGGCTTAAAAAACTCTATTAATTATTCGTCCCCATAATCCAGAAGATAGTTTATAAATCTCTCTGCCATATCGTTTTCTTCGCGATATACAGCACACAGATCAGCATCTTCATAGGCAAGATCGTCAACAGGAATCATCCGTATATAATCGCTGAAGGATTCAATACTCTCATTTGTATATTTTCCTGTAAGCCCTATCCTTCTTCCGGAGGCTATTTCGAAAAATCTACTGTTAGGATCTGTTACGTATAAGGCTTTGCGAAGTGATATACCTTTATTCTCAACTAGTCTTTCAAAGGTTGATGTAACCTTATCTTTGAATCTTGAATTATCAAAAAGAATAAACTCTTCCCCAACCAGATCTGATGAAGATATCTCCTGCCGGTCATACAGCTTATGTCCTGCAGGTATAAGAGCATATCCTTGATTCTTTAGTACAGTTATAACTGTTGACCCGCTGATCATAGGAATCTCCCCGCGAAAGAGATATATTATATCAAGATCTCCCTGAACATAACGCTGTATCATCTCCTTATGTGACATGCTTTCTATCTCTACTGCTATTTCAGGATTATTCTCATCTATTTTCTTCCATGCATACACAAGAGGTTTGAAGTAATCACCCGCGTGATATCCTATCTTGAGGCGTCCATAAAACCCTGTCCTGAATTGCTCCATTTTCTCTTTAAGCATATCTTCCATATGGATCAACTTGCTGGCATCGTCATAGAAAATCCTTCCAGCCTCTGTTGCCCTTATCCCGGTACTGGATCGATCAAGAAGTTTGACGCCAAGTTCATCCTCAAGAGCGAGGACTCTTCTGCTAAGAGCAGGCTGCGATATATGAAGCTGTTCAGCTGCTTTAGTCATATTATTGAGTTCACAAATACTAAGGAAATACCTTATACTCTCGTTATCCATATGTGACCTCTTCTGCCTCCAAGTTTTCTGTATTCCTTAGTCCGTCTGGAGTTCCAGGATATATCCTGCAGGATGACCGACAAGCTTCAGACCTTTTGATTCTGTACATATTTCGCTATTCGCGATCTTATTCATGTAATCATAATAACAACCGATAGGGTATAAATCAATTCAAGTCACACGATTTGTACCCTAAAGGGTATAACCCATATGTCACTTACTGTGGTATCACGATAGTGAAGTGTACGCACAGATCCGGGTGTCCCTCCACGGGACTCCAACCTTTGATCTTATTATCGCCGAACTTCTGGAGCTGTCCTTTCTTCGTCTTAAACATCTGGCTCATAAGGCAGTTGCGATGTGTTTCCGGGGAGCCGACCCTTGCGCAGCAAATTTCTTCGTTAAATCCTTTATCTTTTGCCAATTCATTAGATGCCAGGATCATGTGGTCACTGCTTATTAGTCTTGCAAGTCCCGCAAAGCTGTCCCACATACATAAACTTTCCCTCTGGATTTGCTAATATTTTTTCAATATTGACCCTCCTTTCATTTGCAGCTTCATAGGACTTTTGACAGGATTCAAAAGCTTCTCTATGTTTACTTAAATCACTTGTTTTACATATATGACATTATTCGTTTTTCCTTGTTGAATAACCAGTCCTGAGTCGACAAGGATCTTCAGATATCTCCTGACAGTTGCTTCAGATTTATTAATCAACAACTTTGCAGTTTGTGGCGATATTTCATCATGAGTCTCAAGATAGTCGATAATTGGCTTCAGCTTTGTTATATCCTTTTCGCTCAAAACTTCGCTCAAACTTCGCTCAAAACTTCGCTCATTTTCGTTGTTCAAGTCATGAGCGAGCGGCAGTATAAGCTTTGTCCTGTCCGGTACGTTCGCGCCGAACTGTTCTTCTACTATCGGCTTATCAAGCCCCTCGTTTTCCCATACTTCATATATCTCCGGTACTCCTGATCCGGCATGCTCTCCTATTCCAATAAGGTTAAATATCTTGAGCATGGTCTTATTACGCGGCTCGGATATACCTCCTCTGAGCATCTGATCCTTCCCTGGGATGATCGTTCCCGGATTTGCAAGCTCAATACGATCCGGGTATTTCTCTATTACAACGCTCCACCCCTGGAAGAAGTCTGCGTTTACAAGGCAGTTAGCTATTGCTTCGCGTACAGCCAGATGTTTTGGTGTCTCCTCAACCCTGTATGCGCCTTCCGTCATGAACGGCACTTTAAAGTCCGCTGTAACTTTGCGGTAAACCTTGGAGAAGAAATCAAACACATTACCAGACCAGTCTCCGGACTGAGTCTGAACGCGGTCAGTCCATCTTATAGACGGATCCAACTTCTCACGATAGTCAAGGAAGTACTCAGGAAACTCTGTTGTGATGAGGTACTCCTGCCCGAACATAAGCAGACCTGCTGCTGTTGGATGGATCTCTCCATCTTCAGTCTCCCTGCTGGCTGCCCCTATTCTTACCAGGAACTCATCATCAGGAAGTTTTGTCCACGCTGTGCCATTGTGTCTTGTGTTATATCTGATCCTATAATCAAGAATACTTTCAGGATCAAGATCCTTCATCCTTTTGATATCCAGCACCTTCATATCAGGACTGGCTTCAGCCTGATCTCTGAGCATTGCCTTTATCTCTCTCGGTGTGCAGTGATAATCGCCTTCCCAATTGCGCTTGAATGTTCCGTGCATCAAGTCATTATTAATGTAAACCGGTCGAACATCTCTTGGCGCTCTCGGAACAGTAATTACAAGAACCACGTCTCCTCCTATCTCGTATCCTTCAACATCTGATTCATTAAGCAGATTGTCACTGACCTTATTCGGATTATTCAAGGTATCCCAGAAAGCCTTCTTCAGACCAGCAATATCTTTAAGGCCACATGTCTCCCAAGTGTGATCGTCATGTTCTGTCACACCACAAATAATGACTCCTCCATAAGTATTACACATAGCCGAATAAGTCTCCCACAGTGAATGCGGCAGACCTCCCTTCGCCTTCTTGACCTCACGGCGGTTGTCCTCATTATATTCATCAAAATCTCTGATATCGAAGTCCTTCATTATGACAGATCCTTCCTTCTCTATTTGCAGATCTGATAAGCATCTACCTTTTGTTCTGACTCATATTGTACCCCAGCAGTTAAGTTAATTGAAACATGGAAAACACATTATCGAAAACAATCGCTGCTACAGGTGTGCCCACACCTTATAAAAAGCATCTGGATTCTGTTTATTCAGATCCCATGTTTCAGCTCCGGTCATCATATTCCTTATTTCCATAAGATGCAGGTTGCGAAAGGCTCTTGGATTATCCCACATCGTCTCCTTGAACCTTCGTAGCGAGCACAGTACTATTTCGCTGTTGTAGAACTTGTTTGCAGGAAGAATAGCTTCCTGGATCTTTTCCCAGTCTTTCGGTCCACGGGTCGTATCGAGATCATCCCATATCTTTACGAAAAGCATCTTCTCCCCATCGCGCTGCACATAATCGAAAGTCACATCTCCGGCAGTATAGTTGAAGTTTGACTCATCCTTGAACCTAAGCGGTAATGGATGAAGCTTATTGCTATGCTCTTTGATCCATATACCGCATAATCTTCTGAAGAAACCAGGGAGGAATTCTTTATCGATGCATGAAATGATATCGTCACAGAGTTCTTCGCCTGTCTGTCCGTATTTTCTGTTCATGCAGTAACGGATATAAATGCTCATATAGGATGATTTAAGATAGTATCCTCTGCGCGTTCTTCCGTCTTCAGAATTCAATTTGCCTGTCACCACAAGCCCTTCATCTATCAGTGAACGTAGATACTTGTCGCATTTGTTAGGTGCATATCCAGAGTATTCTGCAAGATCTGTGAGTTTGTGTATCCCTGTAGCCATACCATGCATGAGTGACGTATAGCTCTCTGGTGTCCGGAAAGCCTCTCTTATTATTTCTTCAGCCGGTCTTAAGAATTGTGATCCCTCTGAATATAACCTGAACATGTTTTCATGTAGTGTCTTATCGTGATTGATCATATCAAGAAGCCCCGGTACACCATCAGTCATCGCAAGTATCCTCAGACGGTCAAGCTCACCGAAACCTGCAAAGGTCTTCGTGATCTCTCCTGCTGTGAGACGATTCAGGCCAATTATAATGTATCCGTCATTCTCTTTTGGAGGCTTTCTGCTTGTCAGTATGACAAATACATTCCTTGATTTATGACGTTCAAGAAACGCTCTGAGGTTTTTTATAAATCCCGGATCCATCCTTTCGAAGTCTACATCTTCAAACACAATTGAAGCATAGTAGCGAAAGCCAAGTTTTTCATCAAGCTGAATAAAGAAATCACCCCATGTCAGGCAATTATTGAACATTTCCGGATATCTTTGCGTGAAGATCTTCAGGGCAAGGCCATACGTTACTTTCCTGAATGAAAAATAAAAACCAGTCTTAACCGAATCAATATACTGGCTCACAGCAATTGTCTTGCCTGCTCCCGGAGGTCCGGCGACAACAAGCGGCCAGGTTATTCCCCAGGATGAACCTGGATCTTCAGCCTTCCCGGCTCTTTTGTACTGCCATTCATATTTGCCAAGCATCTTAGCGTAGTCTCTTGAGATCATTACTTTTGCCTTTTGTTCATATCTAAAGTTGATTAAAGCTCTTGTTGCTCCTATTTTCGCATTTTAATTGTCCCTTCTCAACGGTTTTCTCGAAAATCCGTTCATTTTTTTGCGACACTTAAGTTCACTGTTTTCAAGGCATCCATGCTTTGTATGGATTTTTATACAAAATAGTTTTCTCAAAACACCTCATCATTTGGCTGACGAAAGACCTACAGGTGAAGGGGTTAGGCAAGGTACTTCATCACAGCTCGTATCACTTTTATTATTATCCCGGTGAATTCTCTTTATATGCTGCCGGGAGAAAGGACTGAAGGAATGAAGAAGATAAAAAAGGCTAACGTCGCATCTGTTGATGCTCTATATGGGATCGACTTCTCAGGGAACATCATCCCCCACTCCTGGTATGAAACGATACAGACCGAATCAGGCAAACCGGACATGAACGCGATCACGATACTCTCCGAGATACTGTACTGGCATAGACCGAGAGAGTCCTGTGGAGATGGAGACTCAGGAGAGAAAGTACTCTCGAAGCGCTTCGCAGGGGATATGCTGCAGCTCAGCTATGGACAGCTCAACAAGAAATTCCATTTATCGAAAGCACAGTGCAGACGAGCCATGAAAAATCTTGAACGGCTCGGGGCGATCAAGCGGCATCTGCGGGACATCGAAACTGATGCCGGAGACAGCCTTAACAATGTGATGTTCATTGAGTTGTTTCCAGACAGATTACTGCAGCTCACCTTCCCGGACGGAGATACCCCTGGTGCAAAAAAAGTAACAAGGGTATCAAACAAAATGAATGAGGCCATCTTTTTCGATGAACCAGGGGGTATCACAAAAGATATGACAAATACAAAGAATACTACAGAGATTACTAACAAAGATTACTCACCCTATCAATCAGTGCTGGAGCAGGTCAGAGATCAGATCGACTACAACATCCTTATCGAGGAAAGAAAGATAGAAAAAGGGATCATAGATAACATCATTGACATCATGGTCGAGATAAATATGTCACGCAGAAAGACCCACAATGTGAACGGTGAACCTGTAGATGCTGATCTGGTCAAGGCACGCCTGGGATCACTCAATGCAGAGATGATCAGGACGATACTTGGTCGAATGAAAGACTCTGTGGTTTCAGTCGGAAACATGAAGGCCTATCTTATCACGATACTTTTCAACACTCCGGCCACCTATGAGACCGAGCTGTCCATGCAGGTCGGCCGGGATATGTACGCTATTTCACATTAAGCAGAAAGGAAAACCAATGACAGAAATCAACAACATCAAGATCATTGCGGTCGACCACGGATACGGAAATATCAAGACCGCAAACACAGTGACACCGACAGGAATAACAGAATACGACAGTGAACCTGCTCTTGGCGGCAATATTCTTGAATATGACGGCAAGTGGTACAAAGTCGGAGAAAAGCATAAGGACTTCGTTGCAGACAAGACAACGGATGAAGAATACTACCTTCTCACCCTTATGGCAATTGCCAGAGAACTTGGCAGAGAAAAGATCTATGAGGCTGATGTGCATCTCGTATGCGGTCTGCCACTCAAATGGGTCAGATCCCAGAGAGAAGACTTCAGTTCATATCTCACGAGAAAGAAAAAGCTTTCATTCAGGTATAACGGCAAGGACTTTCGCGTGAAGCTTGTAGGCTGCACAGTGCTTCCTCAGGGCTACCCTGCTGTCGCTCAGTCAGTCGGGAAATATCAGGGTACGCATATGGTCGCAGATATCGGAAACGGAACCATGAACATCATGTATATCGTCGACAAGAAGCCGATTGAGGAGAAGTGTTGGACCGAGAAGCTTGGGACCAATGAGTGCATGATCAAGGTGCTAAATGCTGTGATGGAAGAGACCGGCGCGAGTATCGAGCCCGCTACCGTTGAAAGAGTGCTGAGATTCGGTACAGCAGATATTCCAGAGAAATATCTCTCCATCATACGTAAGGTCGCTGAAGAATATGCTGCTGAGATATTCTCAACTCTCAAGAAGTATGAATATAACCCGGATCTTGTAAGACTGCACATTGTCGGAGGCGGTGCAGTCATCATCAAGAACTTTGGCAAGTATGATCCCGAGAGAGTCGAGATCATAGATGATATCTGCGCCAATGCCAAAGGCTATGAGTACGTAGTAGCACTGAGCTGGAGGAATCACAAATGAGTAATATAAAAACAACCAATATCAGATTCGACATGGACAACGAGATGCATCGTAAAGCTTTGCAGCTTCTACATGACAGGGATAAAAACAGATTCTCATCATACAGCCAGACTGTTATACAGGCTCTGATCGAGCTGCTGTCAGAAGAGACAAGTGTATCCGTAAGTAATAACGAAAGCAGCATTACGCTTTCGGATATCTCTAAGACTGTAGAGCGTGCTGCCGAAAAAGCAATCGAACGTACACTTCCCTCGTTTCTCGCTGGTTATATGGCATGCGCTGCAGGATTCAATCCTGAGGGCTATGCGGTCAGACAGACTCCTTCCAATACTTCAGCTATCGAGGAGAACGATGAAGATGCCGCAGATGACATCGATTTTGACTTTCTGGGGCTGAACTGAAGCCGCATTGTGGATCAGTAAACATGATACCGACCTGGTATCAAAAGAGGAAAATACGGTATCAAATCGGTAGCACCGCCTCCGGACAAGGTATCAAAATGATACCCAGTGGTGGCATTAGGATATCAACGAAATCCGGGGCATTTGGTGAAGAAAACAGTCCTCAAATCTGCCACAAATGACTCGTGTACGGGCCCGTACAACTTTAACAAGCAGAGCATTTGAACCCTCACGCGTTCATATGCGACCCTGGTGGACAAGCCCCCAGACCCCCGCTTGCTTCCTGCAAACTGATAAAGAAACAATCCAAGGAGGATTTGAGCATAATGAGAACAAGAAATAACAGAATATCTCTCTATCTGGATGATAAAGAGCTTGAAAGATTCAACAGAAAGCTGAAACAGACTGGTCTTAACCGAAGCACCTACCTGCGCCAGCTGATTGCGGGATACGGTCCGACGCCGATGCCTGA
>JBGUIG010000120.1:0-9008 GCA_045112795.1 Anaerovoracaceae bacterium
CCCGTACCCGGAGATGATCCGCGGGCTCGAGACGATGGACAAGATCATCAATGTCCGCAGCCGCCAGATGGCGCCGTTCAACGGGCAGATCGACATTTTCGCCGAGGAGACTGAGAAGCTGGTCAGGGCGGGGTACAGCATCACGATAATCAGCTCGTCCGAGGAGAGGTCTGAGAGAATCAGGGAATACCTCGCAATCGCCGACGTGTTGACAGGTGTCTCATACCGGACCGGCGCTTTGAGCTCCGGCTTTATCATGGACGACAGCAAAGTCTGCTTTATCACGGAGTCAGACATCTATCCTGAAAGCCACCGACGCGAGAGGAAACCTAAGAAGAAAAGGTCGGCCGATACTATCGAGTTTTCTGACCTGCACAAGGGCGACTACATCGTACATGAGGTTCACGGAATCGGCAGATTCGAGGGCATCAAGGCCGTCACTGCGGACGGTCAGACCCGCGACTACCTCGTAATCAGATACGCAGGCTCGGACGTTTTGTACATACCGACCGAGCAGCTCGATATCATACAGAAATACATAGGCAACTCGGGCAAACCGCCTGCTCTGTCCCGTCTGTCGGGCGGCAGCTGGAAGCGCCAGAGGGAACGTGCGCGCAAAGCGATAGAGGTTATCGCTGAGGACCTGGTGAAGCTCTATGCGGAGCGTCAGGCGGCTGGCGGCTATGCTTTCGGCAAGGATACCGTGTGGCAGGCTGAGTTCGAGGATTACTTCCCGTACACCGAGACGGACGACCAACTGCGCGCGACAGAAGAGATCAAGGAAGACATGGAGAAGCCGCTTCCTATGGACAGGCTTCTGTGCGGCGATGTAGGTTATGGCAAAACGGAGGTTGCTGCACGCGCTATTTTCAAGTGCGTTTCGGAAGGCAAACAGGCGGCGCTTCTCGCACCGACGACACTTCTCGTCAACCAGCACTATCACAATTTGGTAGAGCGCTTTGCACACTTCCAGTTTGATATCCAGGAGCTGTCGAGATTCAAGACGGGCCGCGCCCAGAGACAGATCGCCAAAAGCATCAGAACTGGCGAAACTGACCTGATTATCGGCACTCACAGGCTGCTTTCGGAGGATATTAAGTTCAAAGACCTCGGGCTTCTCGTCATTGACGAAGAGCAGAGGTTTGGCGTGCGCCACAAGGAGAAACTCAAGCAGCTCAAGCAGAGCGTTGACGTTCTGACTTTGTCCGCGACACCGATACCGAGGACACTCAACATGTCACTCACCGGAATCAAGGACATCAGTATCATCGACGAGCCGCCGGGCGACAGGATACCGGTGCACACATATGTCACGCCGTATGAAGAGGAGGTCATGCGCAACGCAATCGAGCGCGAACTCGCGCGCGGCGGACAGGTTTTCATTGTAAACAACAGGATAACCGGCCTGAATCAGATCCGCGAGACAGTGGAACGGCTGGTTCCTCATGCAATAACAGCGGTAGGCCACGGACGGATGAGCGAAGAGACCCTCGAGAACACCATGCGTGACTTTATCGACGGCCACACCAACGTGCTCATAGCTACGACCATTATCGAGAACGGCATAGACATCCCGAACGCCAACACCATGATCATCCTCAATGCAGACAGATTCGGTCTGGCGCAGCTGTACCAGCTGAGGGGAAGAGTCGGACGCTCGCACAGACTCGCTTATGCGTATCTTATGTATCAGCCGGGCAAAGTGCTGACTGAAATCGCGCGCAAAAGGCTGACGGCTATCCGGGAATTCACGGAATTCGGAGCGGGATTCAAGCTTGCGATGAGAGACCTTGAGCTCCGCGGAGCCGGCAACATGCTGGGTGAAGCGCAAAGCGGGCACATCGAGAGCATCGGCTATGAACTTTACTGCAAAGAGATAGACAGGGCGGTCAGGAGACTGAAAGGCGAGGTCGTTACAGACCAGAGATCGGATATTACGATTGAGCTGCCGGTCCAGGCTGCTGTTCCTGCTTCATATATTCCGGACGAAACACTAAGGCTGCAGGTCTACAGGAAGATTGCCGGCATCTCTTCGCAGGATGACGCGGAAGACCTCGCCGACGAACTGACTGACAGATACGGCGATGTGCCTTCTGATGTGACGAACCTCCTCAAGGTTGCGGAAGTCAGGGCACATGCGGAAGTAGCGGGTGTCTCGCTTATTACAAGACGCGGCCCGCGCATTGAAGTCAGGTTCGCAGAAAACACAAGATTCAGCGCTTATGCCGCTGTGATGACCCAGGCGGAATTCGGCGACGCTCTTACAATAATGAGCGGCCGCACTTCCGGCCTCAGTCTCTATGCAGGCCAGCCTCACAGCAAAGCAGTCCAGCGCCCTGCAGGCAGCTTGCTCAGTGGCGCAGGCTCAAGAACCCCGGCCGGAAAAGCGGCCGCAGGCTCTGCCTCGGCCGGCTCAGCAAGAGGCATGTTAGCCGGCGCATCAGGTAGCATGTCAGCAGGCAGGACAGGCCGGACTTTGCATTCCGCTAATCTCACCGGCAGACGCACATCAGGCAGACGCCCGGCAACCGGCAGAATCAACACCAACCTGATACCGAAGCAGTCCGGCCAGACCACAGCTTCGGCCACAGGCAAGCCTGCCACAGCCGCGGGAAAACCGGCTTCGGCCTCAGTAGCAGGCAAGCCTGCCACAGCCGCAGGAAAACCGGCTCCGGCCTCAGTAGCAGGTAAGCCGGTCACAACCGCAGCAACACCTGCTGTTTCAACTAATGTCAGCCTGACTGATCAGCGTGCTGCAGAGGCCGACCTCGACAAGGTTCTCGCTCTGATGCGCACTATCCGCTACGCGATTGATGCAGAGGCCGCAGCCAAGGCAGAGGAATAGAGAAATACTAAACAGCTGTATTAATCACAGCAATATTCAAGTATAATTAATAAGTTAGAGCAAAACATAATTGGAGGACCATTATGCTTTTCAGAAATATAGGACTTGTAGATGAGAACTTCGGTTACCGCACCAATATGTTCGTCGGAACAATAGGCGACCGCATCGCTTATATCGGCGATACCGAGCCAGGCGCAGACATCCCTGCAGGATTCGACAGTGACGCAATTATCAATGAAGCTGCACTCAGGGAAAAGCGCGCGGATTTCATGACCGAGCTTCTCACTAAGGGTGAAGTCCATGACGCAGCGACAGATGAGATGTTTGAGTACACAGTCAGCTCCAATCCGCGCGAAGCAGGGGAGACCCACGGATGCTGCGGCGGTCACTCAACCGGAACACAGGCAGCCCGTACATCAGGCACATCTGCATCCGGACCAGACTCGGATTCAGTAATCATTAACGGCATTCACCCGGTTTACGGCGAAGTCTATGACGGCGCAGGCAGAGTTCTGATGCCGGCTTTCTACAATGCACACGGTCACTCTCCAATGAGCCTCATGAGAGGTTACGGCGAAGGACTTCCGCTCGACAGATGGCTTAACGAGAAGATCTTTCCGTTTGAAGACAAGCTCACCAGCGACGCCGTCTATTGGGCAACAATGCTTACAATGGCAGAGTCCGCAAGATTCGGAATCGTCAGCACCAGCGACATGTACTACTTCCTCGACGACATGATCCGCGCTATCGTAGTCAGTGGTCTGAAGTCCAATATCTCAAGAGCCGTCACCAGTTTTAGCGCTACAAACCTCGCTGATCACACCGGATTCCAGGAGATGCGCCAGTCAATTCTGATGTACGACGGTTTTGCAGACGGCAGAATCCAAATTGAAGCCAGCATCCACGGCGAGTACACCAACAACGAACTGTTCATGCGCGCCATTGCTGACACAGCTAAGGAATTCGACGTCGGCATGCACGTTCACGTATCTGAGACCAAGTCCGAGACGGAAGGCTGCATCTCGCGATATGGCAGAACCCCGACTGAAGTTCTGGCAGACTGCGGCGCATTTGACGTCCGGGCTAATGCCGCACACTGTGTATGGCTCACTGACAACGACCGTGATATCCTCGCAGCCAAAGGCGTCAGCGTCAGCTCCAATCCGTGCAGCAACATGAAGCTTGCCAGCGGCATGTGCGACGTTCCGGCACTTTACGCCAAGGGAATCAACGTAGCAATCGGAACCGACAGCGTTTCCAGCAACAACAGCCTGAACTTCTTCGAAGAGATGAAGATTTTCGCTCTTACGGGCAAAGTCAAAGCAATGGACGCCGCGGCGATGACTCCTCAGCAGGTCCTGCGCAGCGCAACCAGATCCGGTGCTCTGGCACAGGGCAGAGAAGACGCAGGACTCGTCAAGGTCGGATTCAAAGCAGACCTGATCGCAGTAGATGTGACCGGTCCTCACATGGTTCCGGTCCATGACATGCTCAGCAATCTCGTATTCTCAGCAGACGGCAGAGATGTCTGCCTGACCATGTGCGACGGCAAAGTCATCTACAGAGACGGCATGTTCACAACAATGGATGTCGAGCGCGTCAAAGCAGAAGCCGAAGCAGCCAAGAACAAGATTCTCAGCCTGCTGTAGTTGAGATAGGGGATTATTATAAGACAACTACCTCATGTCGAGATTGATCCGATAAGATAAATACCAATCGGCAACATTGATACATTAAGAAAACTGCCAATCGGCAACATTGATACAATAAGATAATTGCCAATCGGCAACTTTGATACTTTAAGATAAATCACGCTGCAATATCGCATTGCAGCTTAGCAACTAAACTGTTTTACACAAATGGACAAAGAGAATAATACTAATAATTCAGAATATATTGAAAACGGCGCTTTGAATGAAGAAGCGCAGTCTGCAGGTAAATCAGAAGCGCAGTCTGCAGGTAAATCAGATTCACAGCCTGCTGCCAGGCAGGATGCCTCCAGGGCTGCGAGCCGCCTGATGCAGGGCGCGACTATCCTAGCTATCGCAGGCATAGTCAGCAAGATCTTCGGCGCCATCTTCAGAATTCCGCTGACCAACATGATCGGGGCAGAGGGGCAGTCTTACTATGGCGCCGCTTACCCGGTATACCAGTTCTTCTATGTAATCGCAACAGCCGGCTTCCCGGTCGCTATCTCCAGGATGGTCTCCGAGAGAATAGCGGTAGGCGATCACATTAACGCGCACAAGTCTTTTACACTTGCACTCAAAGTCACATCAGTTATCAGCCTGATTTCGTTTGCGATCTGCTTCTTCGGGGCAGGCATGATAGCCGGAATGATCAAAAACCCGGGTGCCGAGGCATCAATCAAAGCGATTTCTGTAGCGCTCCTGTTCACACCTGTTGCCGCATCGTTGCGAGGTTACTTCCAGGGTCACCAGAACATGACGCCGACAGCAGTATCACAGGTCATCGAGCAGATCTGCAGAGTCTGCGTCGGCCTGGCTTTGGCATACATGTTCTTCAGAATCAACCTTGAGAAAGCAGCTGCGGGAGCAACATTCGGCGCTTCAGCAGGAATGATCGCCGCTATGGTCGTGCTGATCATCCTATACATCAGAAACAAGCCTCAGCGCCAGGAGAACCTGCGCAAATCCGCAGTTATCGAAGAAAGCAGCCGCGCAAGGATCAAGGAACTTGTTGACATCGTTATCCCGATCACCATCGGCTCGTCAATCATGCCGCTCATGATGATCATCGACGCAGCCGTCGTAATGAGAAGACTCCAGGCAACAGGCTGGACGCTTGCCATGTCCAAGACGCTGTACGGACTTATCAGCGGATACTGCGACCCGCTTGTTAACCTGCCGGTCGTATTCATTGACGCAATCACCATCAGCCTGATCCCGGCTGTCACAACTGCTTTTACCCTCAAGCGCAAAGCAGACCTCGACGGCAACATCAAAACAGGCCTCAAGACAATGATGATTATCGCTTATCCGTGCGCAATAGGCCTCATAGTCCTGGCAGGACCGATACTCAATCTGCTGTATCCGACAAAGCCGGATGAAGCCGCTCTTGCCATACACACGCTGCAGATTCTGGCGGTCAGCATCTGCACTCTGGCAATCATGCGTACTCTTTCAAGCAGCCTGCAGGGCATAGGCAAAATGACACTTCCTGTAGTCAACCTGTTTATCGGTGCTGTGGTCAAAATCATCGTCACATATGTGCTGGTCGGCATCCCGTCGCTCAACATCAACGGCGCTGCAATCGGCTCAGTTCTCGCGTACCTGACAGCAGGCCTTCTCAACTACAGAGGCCTCAGAAAGTACGCTAACGTTGATCTGGATATGAAGAGCATATTCATCAAGCCGCTTTACGCATCACTGATCATGGGAGTCTGCGCAATCGGTACTTACAAGCTGATGTACTTGATCCACCCGGGCAACATGACTGCAACCGGCATGGCGATCATCGTTGCGGTTATCGTGTACTTTGTCATGGTATTCCTGACCGGCGCTATCACCAGGGAAGAACTCTCACTCGTGCCAAAGGGCGAACTGATCTACCGCATTGCGGTCAAAATGCATCTGGCAAAATAATGGATTAGGATGAATTCAGCGCGATAATAATGAAAATCCGGCGTGGCTTTATCGAGAATTAATATCGAATCAAGCGCGACAATAAGTATGCGCTATAGACCAATTAATTAACCAATTGGTGTGAATCCACTCTGCGGAAAGTTAGTCATTTTGACCTCTGATGACGGATTAAAAGATGCCCAAAAAACGCCTGAGATTCAGTAAAATAGGCATGATTCTTATTGACAGCCTTCTGCAGGGTACTTTATAATCAACTCAGATTTGGTTTACAAATTTGAAGGAGGATCAACAATGAATAAGGCTGAACTAGTTGCTAAAGTTGCAGATAAAACAGGATTCAAGAAGAAAGACGCAGAGCTTGCACTTGATGCAGTTCTCGAGACAATCGAAAAGGCACTTGTTGACGGTGAGAGCGTAAGACTGATCGGATTTGGTACATTTGAAACCAGAAGCAGAAAAGCAAGAACAGGCAGAAACCCACAGAAGCCGGATGCAGTTATCGACATCCCAGCATCCAAGGCACCAGTATTCAAGGCAGGAAAGTCACTTAAGGACGCAGTTAACAAGTAATTGAATAGACAGACAGGCGGACAGCACCAGCTGCCCGCTTTTTCTTTGTTCGCTTTAGCTTGGCTACGTATTCTTGGATTCCATATTTTGCGCATCTGTCAAGCGGGTTTGTATCACTCAATTTGCAAATTAACCCTTGATTCTCTTTTTTACATGGCTTAAGATTTGAGCGCCGGGTGGAAGTTGTGAGTAAAAGACAGACAATAGCAAATCAGGCTCCACCGTTGAATAATTCAGCAGACGCAATACAACAACACTAATACAACAATATACTATTAATAAGGAACACTTATATGAGATTAGATAAATACCTGAAACTATCAAGAATAATCAAGAGACGTACAGTAGCCAAGGATGCTTGCGAGCAGGGCAGAGTCGAAGTCAACGGCAAAATAGCTAAGCCGGGGCTCGAACTCAAGACCGGCGACATCATCCAGATTACTTTCGGTAACAACGTGCTCAAAGTCAGAGTAGCTTCCATGCCGGAGACTGTCCGCAAGGACGATGCGCAGAGTATGTACGAAGTCGTCGAGTAGTGACAGGGCATATGCGCAAGCTCGTCGAATGGTGATATGGCGTATGCGCTAACTCTTCAGATAACACTGGTATATATTTTGGGTGAATGACGCCAGTATATATTTAGAGACTAATCAAAGCTGCAACACCACAGTTTGTGCAAAGCGGATTTTGTTCCGCAGAATCGGGACACAGCAACAATGCGCTGATTACTTATCGGCGCCGGCCACAATACAAGCAATACAATACATTCGATAAATCAGGTGCTCGGTCTGTAAGCGGATCCGGGCGCTTTATTTTTAATCATTTTCCTCCTTATATATGTGATGATGTATTCACACTATCCCGGTAAATAAGAGAGGAGGAACAACATGAACAACAATCATAATATGAACAACATCAATCCTGTAATAGGAGAGAACAGTCTCCCTGAATACATCTCGGTAATCAGCGCTTCGAGGTGCGCCCGGATCCGGATCGAGGACATTGAAGTGATTGAACAGGAAGGCCGGCGCCTTCATGTTATCACCGCAGGCAGAGAATACTGCTTTTACGAAAGCATGAAAGAAGTAATCATGTGTCTGTACGGGCGCGCGTTCTACAGACCGGTCAAAGGCCTGATCATCAATTTCAGCCATGTCAAAGAAATCTCCGGCAACGCTGTTACTTTCTATTCAGGCCACGTAGTAACCATGGGCAAGAACAGCATCACGAGGACGCGCGCGTCATTCAAAAAATTCCTTATGAGATATCCACCGTATTCGATGGTGGATATTAATCCTGCTGCAATGCAGGTCGCGGAAAACAATCTGTTCATCGAACCGCAGCCGGAAAAGAAGCGGCCATATGCCAAAGCAGAAAAGGAGAGAGACACCAATCTGCCTAATACATTAAACACACCAAATACATCAGACGCACAATCGGAAGATTCGGGCCCGGATTTCATCAAATATGTGAAACCCAGGCAGATAAAACACACAGCCAGGAGAGTTCCGTATAAGCAGGCTTCCGCAGAAGCGGATATTCCGGCAAATGGGGAAGCAGACGAGGTATTATTACTGAACAAGTGTACAGAATAAGCGGTATAAAAGAGAAATATAAAAAGGGAGAAAAATCCCCAATTTACAACGTTTTGAGGCGTTTTCCATGTACTCTCAGGAAAACATAAATTAATTCAAAAAACCGCTTGACATCTCCGAAAATCAGAGTATTATATACGAGTGCTCAAAAACACCGGCACTTAACAAAGGGCTGATGTTTAACGGCTAGAGCTTAAAAATCCGAACAAGTTGCAGCCTTTTGGAGTCCTTGTACGGATTAAGGCCCACAGTTCAGAGCTGACAAAAACTTCTTCGAAAAACTTCGGAAAAGTGCTTGACACAAACCACTGAGTTGTGTATACTAATGAAGCTGTCGCTGAGAGAGACATGAGGGAGCGCCGCGAAGCGGAGGAGTCCTGATGTCAGAGCGAC
>JBGUIG010000121.1:0-4179 GCA_045112795.1 Anaerovoracaceae bacterium
GTAAGTGGCTCTACCGCCCTTACTTTCAAGCTTTTCAATATCCAAATCTATGTCGATATGTCCGTCTACTCTTTTGTCACTTAATAAGACTACTGTCTCGACTGTTGTTTCGTTGAGCAACCGAATTGCCCTACCCTCTTGTCCATCATAATATATCGGGAACTTGAAGTCGATCTCATCTATGATGCGCTCGTTTGTCTTTTTGTCCGGATATATTGTTATGCTTTCTATGAAGTTCTGGTAGAACTCCTTCTTTTCAAGGTCTGACATTTTGAAGTAGATATCATCAAAATTCTCTAAGACCTTGTAAAGCTCCTGTGCTGTCAGATGTTCTCCATAAGCAGCATTAATCTTCGCTGTCACATCTTGGATTGCATCCTCTATCTCACTGATCTTGTCATACAGGTTATCCAGTCTGTCCTGCATGTCCTGATACTTTCGATCGTAGTGTCTGTCGTTTACATCCAGGGCATCCAGCATATCTGTCAGTTTCTTCTTCGCTCCGGATAATTGTCGAAGCTGTCCTCGTAGCTTTTCTCTTTCTCCTTCCAACTCACTGACATCAACCTTTTCACCCAACTTGTCTTTGATATATCCCATGAAGCTTTCGTCATTGATCATATCCGTTATCACGGCTTCGACCTGATGGTTGAGTTCATCCTGATTCAACGAAGGCTTATAGTCACAGAATTTATCGTCATCAATCTTCTTTCTATGAAGACATCGATAATAGAAATCATCTTTGTATTCGCCGCTCTTCTTATTCTTTCGCCTTCGGACGGTTCCCGCAAGCCCCGTCCCACAGATCGGACATTTGATAATACCCGAAAGAATATGTTCGTGGTCAAGGCTATGTGTCTTATTCCACTTTACGCCCATTTCCTTTCGCTTCGCCTGAGCAGCTTCCCATAGTTCATCGCTGATAATAGCATCGTGTTTTCCATCAGCAATCAGAGGATTATCAACCTTGACCCGGTGATACTGATCTCTGGTGCCCTTGACTTTCTCCGTAGTGCTCTTGCCATAAGCGATCTTTCCAACATAAACCGGATTATCAATAACGCGTGCCAGGAAAGTTCTGGTGAAATAATTAATTTCCTGAGCTCGTGTTTTCGGTTTGGTATAGCCGTGCTGATTCAGATAATTACAGATGGAATCCAGCCCCATATCCTCTTGAACATACTTATCGAAAATTATACGAACGACTTCAGCATCTTTCGGCTCGACAATGATGGTATCATTCTCTTTATCAAGTTTGTATCCGAAGGGAGCTTGCCCCCCATTCCATTTGCCTTCACGGGCTTTCTGCTTACGTCCTTCCATAGTCTGCACAAGAATGTTCTCACGTTCGATTTCTGCCACCGCGGAAAGAACCGTTATCGTCAGTTTACCCGAATCCTTGGATGAGTCAATACCATCCTCAACGCAGATAAGGTTCACACCAAAATCCTGAATATACTGAAGAGAATTAAGAACATCCGCAGCATTACGGCCAAAACGTGATAGTTTGAATACCAGTATGTATTTAACCCCGTCACGGTCATTAGCCACATCCTGCAGCATCTGTGTAAACTCAGGTCTTCCGGTAATATTCTTTCCGGACTTACCTGCATCACAGTATTCCCTGACAATCTCCATGTGCTGGAAGTCGGCAAACTTTGTAAGTCTTTCCTTCTGGGCTTCCAAACTGTAGCCCTCCACTTGCATTGATGTGGAAACCCTCATATAAATATAACATTTGTCTTTTTTAGCCTTCATTTGCCACCACCTCACTATTTGGCACCATCTCAACAGAAGGATCCAGCATCTTGAAATGCTTCAAAGCATCTATGATTATCTGCTCTTTCGCCGCTGGGCAGGTCGGTACATGCTTTTCCGGATCGGCTGCCAAATTGTAATTTGCTCCCATATCGATTCCATATTTACGCTTTATCTGAGCAATATACAGAGATGAAACCTTTGTGGAATTCGTCTCAAATATATATTTCTTCAGCTCTGCATATGTTGCCTTTGCTTCCGCTTTTGTCAGCCCTTGCTTTGTGCAGTCCAGCGTAAAACAGATATTATCTTCAGTATCACCTTCAGGTGTCAGGCCATTCTCTCCATACTCGGTAGAGAATTTAAAGGATATGCTTTTAAGCATCTTTCCATCCTTACGTGTTTCCGGAAGAACTTCGATATGATCTATGAAGAGTCTGTACATATCACGACGTTCCTGGCAGCTCATGTGTTCATAAAGCTTTGTGAAATGCTTCAGCATCTTCTCTATATTCTCTGATGCCTTAAACCCCTGCCTCAGAGACTCCAGTTTTCGCATGATGGAACGAATCTTTCTTTCTATCTCTTCAATCCTATCATATCCTACATCTATATCGAGGAGGATCTGATTATACTTTTTTTCATAGTCATCCGCCAGAATATCCAGACTGTCCAGTTCCTCTCCAAGTTTACGATTCTGCAGTTCCTCTTTTCTCAGTTCTTTCCGCTTTTGCTTAAGATTCTCTTCCAACTGCTCTACAGTGGCCTGATTCTGCAGATTGGATGTAACCGCCGCTTTATATTCAGGTGTACTGGCAAGTCGTCCTATTGTTTCAAAAACTGAGCTATCAATCTTCTCCTGATTATACGTATGCCTGAAAGTACAAGTCATGCCATTGGATTTCCTGCTGTTATTACAGGCATAATAGTGTATAGTCTTGTAATTGCCGCCGTGGTTCTTGTTAATCTTTTTATTCTTGATATGGATCATTCCAGAACCACACATCGGGCATTTCACCAATCCTGACAGAAGACTGATGCGTTCCGGATCATCCAACTCATAATCTCTCTTTGACAGAAGCTTTCTTTTCTCCTGAACTTCATTCCATTCCTCTTCAGTCAATATGGTCTTGTGTACGCCCCTGGCAGTTACGGCATTCTTCGGATCCAGTTTTAGGATCTTGCCGTCGGGACCTTTCTTATTTGTCCTTCTTCCAAATATCAGCTTGCCGCAGTAGATGGGATTGTCCAGTACACTGACAATAAAGTCATATGTGAATGGTCTCTGGTCATCTCCACCGTCTTCCTTTTTCAAATAACCCTCATCATTCAGATACACCGCTACCGACGTAGCGCCCATATCTTCCTGCATATAGAGATCAAAGATCTTCCTAACGATCTTTGCTTCATATGGTTCTATTGTAAGCTCTCTATCTACGCTTCTGTACCCATAAGGCACTGCTCCACCAGACCATTTGCCGTCCCTGATCTTCTGTAATCTGCCGGCCATAAATTGATCTGTGATATTCTCACGTTCTATTTCAGCCACAGCCGATAGAATCGTTAGAGTGAGCCTGCCTCCCTGTGTAGAACTGTCAATGGCATCATCCACGCTTACAAGATCCACGCCATAATCCGTCAGTAGCTGCATCGATTTCAGCACATCCGCAGCGTTACGTCCAAATCTCGAAAGTTTGAACACAAGAACATAAGAGATGCTATCCTTCTGGCTGATGATATCGTCCATCATCCTCTGGAACTCTGGTCTGCCCTTAATACTCTTACCAGATCTACCTGCATCACAGTAATCACCAACAATCTCTAATTCTCTATACTCGGCATATTCATAAAGCCGCTCCTGTTGAGCCTCCAGGCTGAAACCTTCGGTCTGAGCAGCCGTGGATACTCGTGTGTAAATGTAACACTTTTTCCGATTTCTATTCTTTTTCATTTTCGGTTGCTCACCTCACAACAGTATATCTGTCTTGAATTACAATATAGCACGAATCTTGAAAAACTTCAATAAAAAAATCGCCGGTACACTCAATTTGTGACCGGCGATTCTGAATTCTGTTTGGCGGCTGCCTGCCGTTCTTCCTCTTCAATCTCGGCCAGCACCTCTCTACCATATTTTTCTATCATCCGTGCAATGAAAGCAGCACACTTCTCCATATTCCGGCGGCTTACATCATCCAACTTAGCACGCCGCTCTTCATTTCTCTTTCTGATCTCTTCTTCTGTCATAGCCCGTGACACCTCCTGTATTTCGTAGAAGGTCTCCCTTCCCAGCTATGTAAGGACAATTATGATGAATTTGACCGGAGACAGAACAAAAAAATAACGGCCGGCAGAGAAATCAATCTCCACCGACCGTCATTCTTAAACTCTCTTCACAAAATCCAGACTTATCCATCCGATTCC
>JBGUIG010000122.1:0-35883 GCA_045112795.1 Anaerovoracaceae bacterium
TCATAGCAAATCCTTTCCGGCAGGATACAAATGCAATTTTAATTGAAGCAATAAAAAACGTGAAGTCGTAACTGCACAGTTACAGACTCCACGCATTCGCATTTCGAAATGCACTTTTATGAGGATTTTACCTTAGCAGTTAACCTAAGCAACTTTTGCCCTATAAGCCTATAGTCCAATTATTTTCCTTCAAGGCCTTACGGCTATTAGTGTTTTGGTATGTAGCCCTTGGTACTTGGGCCATTCTCTTCCCTGACTCTCCTGCCCTCATATTCGGCATCCGACTTTTCTGTCAGTGTAATATCAGCATATATATCTTCCGGTGAAACATCTTCTGATTCTGTATTGTT
Organism: Anaerovoracaceae bacterium; assembly: GCA_045112795.1. Taxonomy (GTDB): domain Bacteria; phylum Bacillota; class Clostridia; order Peptostreptococcales; family Anaerovoracaceae; genus Crickella. The sequence goes on from JBGUIG010000122.1 coordinate 351, forward strand.
CTGTTCGGTCTCTGTCCCTTCTGCAAGTTTTTGATCGATGGATATCTCTTCTGAAAGGTTTTGCTCGATGGATATTTCTTCTGCGAGGGCATGCTCGAGAGATATCTCTTCTTCTGAGACCTTTTCGGTTTTCTGATTGTCTGTTACTGCTGCAGCAGGCTGTTTGTCTGCAATAACTGCAGCAGCTTCTGAAGCGGCTGAAGAAGCTGCAGATGCTATGCTTGCTGCAGGTGCCGCAAAGTTAATAACTTCGTGTGAGACAGCATGTTCTGAATCAACATCTCCGTTATTCTTTCTATCTATTACTTGGGTTTTGTTGTAAACGGCTGAGAAAAGTGCGAGCAATGCGATGCTCAGCAGAATTCCGCCGATAATATCAGTGAACCAGTGAACGCCGCAGTACAGGCGTCCGAATACGGTTCCTGCAATGATTATGCCGCACAGGAACCTTACAAAGCCTCTTAATACTCCGTTTACGATATACTGTCCTACGACCATTGCAGTAGATGCCATTACAGTAATTATCAGCATGGTATGCGAAGACGGGAAAGAAGCTTCAGGCGCTGCTTCGCCAGGCATGATGATTGGTCTGTAGTTTATGATAAACTTCTCAAAGAAAACATAGCAGCCGATAACTACGACATAGAAACAGCCCAGTGCATATATAGTCTTATCAACCTTCAGAAGGCTTTTTCTTCTGATAAGCTGGATAAGACCTGCAAGGCCGAATAACGCGCAGATACCGATAGCAAGGTAGCCCATAGTATCTGTGAGCTCATACCATGTCATATTAACGCCGGTAAAATCATGCACCTTCTGGTTGATCGTCGAGAATCCGATTGATGTTCCGTCCGGACCGATCTGCGCTACATCATATCTGCCCAGCAGAACTATCAGTCCTGCGAAAAGGCCTCCTGATATAATTGCTGTTATTATTTTCTTCATTTTTGATATATTCCTCTCATTTTGTAGTTAGTTGTGCCGGGTTCTTGCTTGTCAGGCTTCCTGTTTGCCGGCCGGCCCGTTGTACTGCAGGCACAGCATTGTCAGGTCGTCGAACTGCTCTTCTTCCTGTACGAAGTCATCTACAGCACTGCGTACATTCTTAAGAATCTGCAGCGGCTCTGACTCAGGCTCTTTGTTAAGTGCATCCACCATGCGGTCTGTTCCGAAGAGCTCTTGTTCAGCATTTGTAGCTTCAGGGACTCCGTCTGTGTAAACGAATAACTTGGATCCTATATCCATATGCAGTTCATAGTCTGTATAAACTGCGTCTTCAATTCCTCCTACAACCATTCCGTGTTTGTCTTTGAACAGCTCGAATAATCCTTGATCATTTGTGATTACCGGATACTCATGTCCTGCGCTGGAGGCTGTGATAATACCGGTATTGATGTCAAGTATGCCGATCCAAACTGTGACAAACATTTCCTCGCGGTTGTTGGCACAGATCGCATTATTAGTATCACACAGGATCTGCGAAGGCGCTTTGCCCATCATTGCGTGATTTCTGATCATGATCTGTGAAGCCATCATAAACAGTGCTGCAGGAATGCCCTTTCCGGAAACGTCCGCAATGACAATGCACAGATGTTCATCATCTATCATAAAGAAATCATAGAAATCTCCACCGACTTCCTTGGCGGGATCCATTGAAGCATATACGTCAAACTCATTCCATTCAGGAAGCGCAGGGAAAATGTTAGGAAGCATGCTTGCCTGAATTTTGTTGGCCAGGGACAGTTCGGTGCTGATACGTTCCTTTTCTGCAGTTACCTTAGTCAGATTCTCTTCGAACTGATACAGGTCTCTCTCCATATCAGCAAGAACAAGACTGAGATTTTCTACTTCATCACCTGTCCGGATATTGAGCATTTCAAAGAAATCCGTGTCTCTCTTGCCCTGTTTACGGCTTGCAGCGTATTCCTGCGCGGCATCTGCTATCTGATCAATCGGTTGTACGAGATGCTTCTTCATATGATTAGCCATCAGATACGCTATTATGAAGGTCGAAATCAGGATAGCGATGACATACTGGAAGGTAAAGCGCTTCATCCCGGTCCAAACATTGTCAAGTGTTACGTCCGCAAGAACAAATGCTACCGTTTCGCCGCTGCTGTTTTTGACAGGAACACCGCTTGTGCCCATCCAGCCATAGATATCGGTATTCTCAACATCATAGAGCATTCCCTCGCCATCCCAGTTCAGGAACTTCTCCATACCGGCACGTGTTACCGGGTCCCAGTCCACAGGCATCATAACAGTCTTAGGATCAGAATCCGGATCCACGATATACACCATAGCAGATGTTTCTTCGTCATACATCGCCAGATAAAGCGCATCCATATCACTATTGCCGCTGAAGTTAGCCATAATCTGACGGATCTGCTGATAGTCTGCTCTCTTGGTAAATGAAGCGAACTTCTTCCTGTATTCTTCAGTCTGTGAGCCGGCACGCTCTTCTTCACTCATAGAGCGGTATTCAGCCATTACGTCATTGGCAAGAGGCTCTATATCTACAGCTGCTTTGAGTATTCCTTCTGTGCTTCGTGCAAGCTGAAAGGACTGTGATATGAACTGACTGGTCAGTGCATATGTGTATAATCCCAATCCGATTACAAAAGCTACCAGTCCAATAAGTATGCTTCCGATTACTGTAGCATGAAAAGTCCGGGCTGCCAGAGAATAGTGTCTTCTCTGCCTTTCATTCATTTGTCTTACAGATATTTCAGGCATTAATTATCATCCCCTCCATACGGTTATTTTTAATTTCAGGATTAAATCCTAGTATAATGGCTCTGCCATACCCCAGTTCTCTTCGTTGGATTTCTTTGCGCGCTTGATTGCATCCGGCAGAACCTTGAGCAGGTAATCGACCTCTTCTTCTGTGTTGTATATTCCGAAGCTGACGCGGATCATTCCAGGTGTGTTTACATCAGAGCATTCCGCGAAGTTATGCACTTATTCAGCTTATTTGCCGGTGCGGGACAGAAGGCAGATGCATTCTGCGTGTTTGGTCATCGGGAAATTGTCATAAGCCTTGATTGATACAATCTCGTAGCCGTTGACTCTGAAGCTGTCAAGATTTATGCAAAGCGTTTTTGGATTACAAGAAACGTATACGATCTCGTCGATACCGTAGCGCGAAAGCATCCCTACTGCTTTGTCGTGAATTCCGACTCTTGGCGGATCTACTACTATTACGTCGGGTTTTACCGGTATCTCGTCAAGCTTGTCTTTGACATCACCGCAGATGTAATGGCAGTTGCTTATTCCGTTCAGTTCCGTATTTGACCTGGCAGCAGTAATTGAGTCTTCAACGATGTCGATTCCGTAGACATCCTTGGCTGCTGAAGCCATCAGCTGAGAGATAGTTCCTGTGCCGCAGTACAGGTCGTAGACCGTTTTGCCCGAAACATCAGGGACGACTTTGAGCACATCGCTGTAAAGTCTCTCGACTGCATCAATATTAGTCTGGAAAAAAGCAAAGGCTTTGACTTTAAATTTCAGGCCGAGAATTTCTTCATTGTAATAATCACGGCCGAACAGAATCCTGTGGCTTTCATCGATAACAGCGTCAGCAACGCTGTCATTGAATGTCCGCATGATTCCGACGATCTTCATGCCCTCTTTGCCCTCTGCCTTCTCTTCTTCGGTTCTGAGATCAAGAGCAAGCAGAAGTTCTTTGAATCTGTCTTCGTCAAAGCCGGTTTCGCTCGATGTAACAATGTTGACAAGGACTTCTCCGGTTCTGACACCGCATCTGACGACGAGATTTCTAAGCAAACCGAGGTGTGTCTTGCGGTGGTACGGTATATACCCCTCAGAGCGGCAGAAATCGAGCACTGCGCGGACTATCACATTGAATGAATGAGGAACCAGCTGGCACTCATCGGTCGTAATAATCGACATAAAACGCCCTTTGAAGTGCATGCCGAGTTCAAGCTCTCCGCCCTTCTCAAGGTCGCCGAAAGTGTACTCCATCTTGTTTCTGTATGCTCCTGTGCAGATTGCAGGCTCCATGCCAAGATAGACAGACTCGTCGATATCGTGTTTATCAAGCAGTTTTCTGATTGCCTTGTCTTTCTGTCTGTACTGCTCCTCATACGGAATGCCCTGATAGATGCATCCGCCGCAGTGGTCAGCAGCAGGACAAAGCATATTTGTATATGTTGTTCTGGTTTCTGATAATTCCATAAAAATGCCCTTATGATAAAGTGCGGTTGCTTATATTTTCCGGTTATTTGTGTTCGTAGTACTTCTCGTAGAATTCTGTCTTGAACTCCAGGAATCTGTCTTCTTCGATGGATTTGCGGATATCTTCAGACAGTTTCGACAGGAATCTCAGGTTGTGTTCGGTCAGCAGCATGTGAGACATTGTCTCTCCTGCCTTGAACAGGTGTCTGAGATAAGCTCTTGTATAGTTCCTGCATGTGTAGCAGTCACACTCAGGATCAAGTGGTGTAAAGTCTCTTTCAAACTTTGCATTCTTGATATTGATTCTGCCATGGCTTGTTGTGGCTACTCCGTGTCTGGCGATACGTGTCGGTTCAACGCAGTCGAACATATCCACTCCGTGCTCAACGGCTTCAAAAATATAGTCAGGTGTGCCGATGCCCATCACATATCTCGGCTTATTCTCAGGAAGAAGCTTCGGCGCGTATTCCAGCACACCGATATACTCTTCTTTGGTCTCTCCGACAGATATACCGCCGATGGCATAGCCCTGGAGATCCATGTCAACAATCTCTTTTGCGCTCTTTTCGCGCAGATCCCTGTAAAAACCGCCCTGCATTATTCCGAACAGAGCCTGCTTATCAGGATTCCTGTGAGCTTTGACACATCTTTCGAGCCATCTTGTAGTCAGTGCCTGAGACTTCTCGATATACTTCCTTGTAGCATCCGGAGGAGCGCATTCGTCAAAAGCCATCATGATGTCCGATCCGAGATCAGTCTGCACTTCAATAGACTTCTCCGGAGAAAGCATATGTCTGCTGCCGTCGATATGTGAAGCAAACATTGCGCCTTCCTCGGTAATTTTTCTCATATGGCCCAGACTGAACACCTGAAAACCCCCGCTGTCAGTCAGAATCGGCTTATTCCAGTTCATAAATTTGTGGAGTCCTCCGGCTTCTCTGATAATTTCACTTCCCGGTCTCAGATACAGATGGTAAGTGTTCGCAAGTATGATCTGAGCGCCGGTATCCTCCACTGACTCAGGTTTCATCGCTTTGACCGTAGCCTGAGTTCCGACCGGCATGAATACAGGCGTCTCAATAACACCGTGCGGAGTAGTGATTCTTCCGCGTCTCGCGCCTGTCTTTTTGTCTGTATGAAGTAATTCGTATGTAACCGCTTTTTCCATTAATTATCCTGTGTTTATCCGATGATTCGGTATTATTCAATGAGCATTGCATCCCCGTAACTGAAGAATCTGTATTTCTCTTCAACAGCGATGTTGTATGCTCTGAGTATCTCTTCTCTGTCATAAAGCGCCGAAACAAGCATCAGAAGTGTCGATTTCGGAAGGTGGAAGTTTGTTATCAGCGCATCCACAATCTTGAATTCGTATCCCGGGTAAATGAAGATGCCCGTGGATGTGTGGCCTGCGCGGACTCTGAACATCTTGTTGGCAGTATACTTCTGTCTGGCGGTTCCGCCGGATCTGTCTGCTTCAGCATCTGCCTCAGTTTCCGACTGATTCTTTCTTACAAACGGCTGCATCGGCATGCCTGCCATGCTCTCAAGAGTACGGGTCGAAGTAGTTCCTACAGAAATAATCCTGCCGCCGTCTTCGATAGTCTTATTGATGATTGCCGCGTTCGCCTCGTCAATCGAACACTCCTCGAAATGCATCTTGTGTTCTTCGACAGTATCAACCTTAACCGGCCTGAAAGTGCCGATTCCGACATGTAAAGTAACATAAGCGATGCGTACGCCTTTTTCTGCCGCTTTGCTCAGAAGCTCCTTGGTGAAGTGAAGTCCTGCAGTCGGAGCGGCTACAGATCCGTCAATGCGGCTGTAAACCGTCTGATACATCTCTTTGTCGCTGTCTTCCGCAGGTCTTGAAATGTATGGAGGCAAAGGCATGGAGCCTATCTCCTCGAGCCTCTCCATGAATATTCCGGAGTACTCAAATTCGACAAGGCGTGTTCCGTTGTCCGCGTCGTGAATTCCGAGAATATGCGCCTTGAATGACTCCTCAATCCCGTTGACAAGAGTGTATCCGCATTCAGGAGCTTCAGTTCCTGCAGGTACAGTGTCTGTTCTGCCTGCAAGAATGACAGTGTCGCCTTCATGGAGTCTCTTGCCGGGTCTTACCAGGCATTCCCACTTGTCCCCTTCGATTCTCTTGATCAGAAGCAGCTCAATGTGGGCTCCGGTTCCTTCCTTGAGGCCGTACATTCTGGCCGGAATAACTCTTGAGTCATTGAGAACAAGGCAGTCTCCCGGATTTAAATAGTCAAGTATATCGTAAAAATGACGGTGCTCTACAGTCTTGTCTGTTCTGTTAAGCACCATAAGCCTGCAGCTGTCGCGCTGCTCAAGCGGTGTCTGCGCGATAAGCTCTTCAGGCAGTTCGTAATCAAAATCTGTAATCTTCAAGTTAAATAATTCCTTCTGTAAAAATATGTATTGCAGACTGAAGTAAACTGATGCACTCAGTCTACAGGTCTTCGATTGTCAGCTGTTCGCTGGTTTTTCCGGTTGTTTCCGGCTCATTATAGAACCCCATCAGTCCCATATGCTCATATGCGGCCTTGGAGGCCATGCGGCCCTTCTGTGTGCGGTAGATAAGTCCTGCCTGTATGAGATACGGCTCGTTCGCATCCTCGATAGTAACTCTCTCTTCACCGATAGCAGAAGCGATCGTCTCGATGCCGACCGGACCGCCGTTAAAGCTCTTGATAATAGTTGTGAGAATATCCCTGTCGAGTTTCTCAAGTCCCAGATCATCAACACCGAGGGCATCGAGCGCTTTGCGTGTAATATCTATAGTGATCTCACCATCGGCTATTACCTCGGAGAAGTCTCTGACTCTCTTGATCAGCCTGTTTCCGATACGCGGAGTTCCTCTTGAACGTCTCGCCAGCTCATCGAGGGACTCACTGTCAATCGTTGTCCCAAGAACGTTGGCGGTTCTCCTGAGGATCTCGCGGATCTCTTCAGGTGTGTAAAACTCAAATTTTTCTACGATGCCAAAACGGTCTCTCAGCGGACCCGAAAGGCTTCCGGCTCTCGTTGTAGCTCCGATCAGAGTGAATTTGGCGATATCGATACGAAGCGACCTTGCGGCAGGACCTTTGCCGATTATGATATCCAGCGCGTAGTCCTCCATTGCAGAATACAGGACTTCCTCAACTGCGCGGTTGAGTCTGTGAATTTCATCGATAAACAGCACATCGTTGTCATTGAGATTAGTCAGAATGGCAGCGAGATCTCCTGCTCTTCCGATTGCAGGGCCGGATGTGACCTTGATATCCACGCCGAGCTCATTGGCGATGATGCCGGCAAGAGTAGTCTTACCCAGTCCCGGAGGACCGTAGAAAAGCACGTGATCAAGCGGCTCGCCTCGCATTTTGGCAGCTTCGATATATATTGAGAGATTGTCCTTGGCAGCCGACTGTCCGCAGTACTCACTGAGATACTGAGGTCTCAGAGTCAGCTCGCCGCTGAGTTCTCCCGGTGTTGCTTTAGTCTGTGTTACTCTTTCCATTCAAATTCTCCTACAGCAGGAATTTAAGCGATTTCTTAACGTATTCTTCTGCGCTCAGGCCTTCATCAGCAACTGCGCCTACAGCAGCCTCGGCTTCTTTCTTGGTATATCCGAGGGTAGTCAGAGCGACGACAGCCTCGCCTCTCTCGCCGGTTCCCGGCACAGCCGCAGGAGCAATACCCTCAGGCTGAACACCTTCAAACGGCAGAGCCGAAACTTTATCCTTCAGCTCGAGAATGACACGCTCGGCAGTCTTCTTTCCAACGCCCTGAGCCATCGCTATTGAAGCAGCGTCTCCGGCGGCAATGACACCTTTGATCTGATTTGGAGTGCCCAGCGACATGATAGCAAGTCCGGCCTTAGGACCGACGCCTTTGACCGTAATTAACTGCTCAAAGAGTGCCAGGCCCTCGGTATCCGCAAAGCCGTACAGAGCCATTCCGTCTTCCTTGACCTGCATATATGTGTAGGCTGCGATCTCATCGCCTTCTCTGGCGGTCAGCAGGCTGCTTGTATCCGATACAAATACTCTGAAGCCTATTCCTGATCTTGTCTCGATGACTATCGCACCGCCTTCGTAATAGAGATATTCACCTCGTATAAATCTTATCATTATCTGTTTCCTCCGGATCTTGGCATTCTGCTGCCGGCATGATGTGCATGACAAATAGCCGCAGCGATCGCATCAGCGGTATCGTCCGGCTTTGGCACCTCGGAAAGTCCGAGTATCATCTTGACCATAGTCTGGACCTGCTTTTTGTCTGCCCTGCCGTATCCTGTCAGAGACGACTTGATCTGAAGCGGTGTATACTCATTGATTCTGACACCCGCTTTGGCGCACGCAAGCAGAGCCATTCCTCTGGCTTCGCCTACCATTATAGCAGTAGTAGCGTTTGTATTATAGAAAAGTTCCTCGATTGAAGCTTCTTCAGGCTGATATTCTTCGATAATAGCGCTCAGCTCATCATAGAGTGTCATCAGTCTCTCCTCATTCGGAGTGTGAGCCTCAGTTGTAATGGCACCATATGCCACCGGAGTAAACTTGTTTCCTTTGTAATCCAGGATGCCGTAACCCATGATCGCATAGCCCGGATCTATTCCCAGAATCCTCATCTTGTATCCTTTCGGGATTAAAAATCTAACAATAAATTGTAACATTTTAGCAATGCTGTGTCTATGTTCGGAAAATGTACGAAAACAGCGTCAAGTCCTGCAATGTCACTTTTTCATTCATCATATTCATAAAAAACTGCAATCTACGCACTATATTTACATCTTTATGCATAATCGCGTATTTTTATGCTATAATTCTTGTGATTGATCATTAAGGGAGGAAACCATGAGACTTTCAAGACAGAACAAAATACTGGAGATCATCAAGACTAATGAAGTTGAGACACAGGATCAGCTCCTTGCTCTTCTGCGGCAGGCCGGATATTCAGTTACACAGGCAACGGTTTCGCGAGACATCAGAGAGCTGCAGCTCGTCAAGGGTCAGACCAAAGACGGCCGCTACAAATACATTTCCGGCAACTACGACAACCGCCCTATCTCTGACAGGTTCATACGTATCTTCAGAGAGTCCGTCGTATCCTATCAGTGCGCTCAGAACCTGATCGTCGTCAAGACTCTCTCAGGCTGTTCAGGCGCTGCAGGTGAAGCGATCGACACGCTCAGCCTGAATCACATCGTCGGCTCGGTTTCCGGCGACAATACACTGCTGGTAATAGTAGACCACGAGTCCAATGTAAAGTCAGTTACTGATGAACTCGACAAAATCATGAGCCACAACGATTAAGATAACAATCGGCATTGATTGAAACAAAAGCGACAACAATCGACATTGATTTACAGAATAAATGATTGACCGAATTATAATCGACAATTTTGCCACTATCGAGCATATCCAGTTTGAGCTCGGCAGCGGCCTCAACATAATAACCGGTGAAACAGGCGCGGGTAAATCCGTGCTTGTTACTGCTGTGAGCACGGTTCTCGGCGACCGTGCCGATACTTCTATGGTCAGAACCGGTGCAGACCGTGCCCTTATACAGATCGCAGGAGACAAAAACGGCGAAGAAGTAATCATTTCAAGAGAGATCCTTGCATCCGGCAAATCCGTATCCAAGCTGAACGGCGAGATGGTTACACTCGGCCAGCTCAGAAAATTCTGTTCTGACTGGGTCGATATCCACGGACAATATGACAACCAGCAGATCCTCGATCCGGAGAACCACATAAGAATTACCGACAGGTTCCACAATGAAGCTCTGGAGCCGGAGCTGGCAAGGCTTTCTTCGCTGTATGAGGACTACAAGGCAGCTCAGAAAGAATACGATGACCTGCTGAAATCCGAGGCAGAGGCGCTTCGTCAGCAGGATTTCTACAAATTCGAATCTGATCACATAGAAAGCCTGCACCTCAGAGCCGGCGAAGATACCGACCTGAAAGAGCAGCTTACAATAGCAAAAAACAGCGCCCGCATTTCCGGTGCAGTGCATTCTGCATACGAACTTCTTCATGAATCGGACATGTCTGTTCTTTCATCTCTCAGCAGACTGACAGATGAACTGAGCTCTGTCTCATCCTACAGCGAGAAGATCTCGGCTCTTTCAGAGCGTACCCAGGCTGCTTATTACGATCTCGAGGATGTTTCAAGCATCCTCAGAGAACTCACCGACTCATTCAGCTACTCGGATGAGGATCTTGACAGGATTTCTGAAAGACTCGCGGATATTGAAGACGCAGTCAGAAAATATCACAGGAATGTTGAAGAAATAATCAGCTACGGTGAAGAACTGAAGCAGAAGCTTTCGGTAATTGAGAATTTCGATGCTGAGAAAGCCAGACTTTCCGACATCGCACACAAAAAATACGTTTTGCTCGAAGACCAGGCATCACATGTCAGCGAATTAAGACACATAATTGCTGCAAGACTCGAGTCAGCGATGATCAAAGAGCTTCAGGACCTTGAGTTCGCCAATTCCGAATTCAAAATCGACATCCAGCGTCTGGATGAAATAGGACCGCTTGGATATGACAAAGTCGAATTCCTGATTTCCACAAACCCGGGCGAACCTCTGATGCCTCTTGCAAGAATAGCTTCAGGCGGCGAGATCTCGCGTATAATGCTCGCTTTCAAACATATCATCGGCGACAGCGACATGGTCGGCACCATGATTTTCGACGAGATCGACACCGGAATCAGCGGCAGAACGGCACTTGTAGTCGGCCGCAAAATGAGTGAGATAGCGAAGCATCATCAGATAATCTCAATCACCCACCTGCCGCAGATCGCTGCATACGGTGACGACAACTATCTGATCACCAAGTCAATAATCGATGCAAAGTCCCATACCGGAATCGAACATCTTGATGCAGAGGGCAAAGTCCGCATGGTAGCCACCCTTTTCAGCGGCTCATCCGACAGCGAAAGTGCGCTTGATGCAGCCCGCGAGCTGATAGAAACCACCCAGGCGAACTAATTTAATCCCCCGGTTGAGTCGGTTTACCATTATTGTATATTCGTAAACACAAGAAAAGCAGGCCTGAAAGCCTGCTTTTTGCTTATCCAAGTCACAATCTGCATTGATTCTTGCTGGTCTTAAGCTTTGTTGTCTTATATTTCTAGCGGCCGGATATATCTAGCGGCCTGGAGCCGCTGACATTACGAACAGTTCTAATGCTGTATCTTTGTCTATATCTCCGCGCTTGATATCCCTGTCTATGTTGTACAGCTGAATCAGTAATTTCTTAATTCGGCTCAGGCTGTAAGAATTTGCGGCCTGCCATGCCTTTTTGAAACGGAATTCATTGACTCCTGTCTTCTTAGCCATCTGCGCAATACTCATGCCTTCCTGGGACAGTTCAAGGGCATCGTACATGATTTCAAACTGCTTCATCAGAAGCCCGGTTACCTGCATTGCGCCATCTTCCTCGTTAATGATGGTTTCAGCTATAGCAAGCGCTCTGGCTCTGTTGCCGCTGACTACCGCATCTACCAGATTGAAAACGAATCTGTCGTTGTCCCCTGTCAGCAGCTCTTCAATCACATCCGCTGTGATCTGGTCTCCCTGGCATGCTTTGACAATCTTGCCTATATCCGCATCCAGCTGAGTCAGTGTGTATGTGCTTTCCTTGTTGTAGTATCCTGAAATATCTATCAGGAATTCAAGTTCTCTGCGAGCCAGTATCTTATCTGCAGCACGGACACGCTTGCTGATAAACGACTTCAGATCGGCCTTGTCGAGCCTTGCGAAATCATACGAACCTGCCGCTTTGCCCAATTTGCGCCCATAAGAGGTAATATCACCGGAAAATCTGCTCTCGAGCAGGAATATGAGCACTGATGTATCCTGTTTCTCTGAAGCGAATTTCAGCAGTTCATCAGCGCCGGGATCCGAAGATTTGCGGTAAAGCGGAAGCCAGTCTTTGACTACAATTACCCTCTTTTCAGAGAACATCGAATACGCCCTTGCCTCACTCATAATGTCATATGAGCTGACAGTGCTTCCGTCAAGCTGTCTGTAATCCAGACTTCTCCATTCCTCATCCACATACTTCGAAATGATCTCGCGGACCGCCCAGTCCATCAGATAGTCCTCAGCTCCGTAGAAGAACAGAACATCGCGTGTTATTCCCTTGCGCCAGTCATTTGCAAAATCTTTGTAAGCCATGTAGAAATTCTAACACATAGAAGCATCCAATACTCATTCTTTTTTGGACAGAATTTGCCATTACAGGCCTGCTTTCTCCATGAGTTCGCTCAGTATGCCTGCATCGCCGCGGCAGTCCTTGATATTCCTGCCAAGAAACTCTGTTGCTTTTTCTTCGGTGAATTTCTTCTCTACAGTCTTACCGTCTTCCGGATACCTGAAATCAACTTCATTCAGGTTGCCTACTGTTCCTATCAGGGCATAAGCATATCCTGCAAGGCGTTTTTCAAGGTATTCCGGTCTGTATTTGGCCTGATCGTCATCCAGAATAATCGTCCAGATATATGGCTCCTGATCTGTCTCGAGTTCACTGTAAAGTGAGCCGAGGTCTTCTGTTATGCCAAGCGCTGTAATCGATGCTCCGTTCGCAGGCGCGTCACCGACGTAATCGTGACCCGCTTCATATACAGCAGCAACTTTATCGGAAATAGCTTTACCATTAGCCCAGTACAGCCTGTCTCCTATCCAGACCTCGCGGATTTCCTGATCGAACGAGAAACTGCCCGCCCAGTCACAAGTGACAGCCTCGAAAGAGGTCTCGCCATCCTCATCAGCCGTGGTAGAGAAAGATCCGCTGCTGTTATAGATCCCCGGCTTTACTGCCTTGACAGTGCCGCGCGCAACTCCGTCCTGCATCACGAAATCCACGCCGTTTATAATGTGTACACTGTCAGCAGCAGTAACTCCGACATCCATCGCTTTACCGCTGACTTTGATATCACAGCCCATGTCTCCACGGTATTCCGAGCCGATCACGAACAGCTTTGCACCTGCAGCCGCCGCAGCTATCAGCAGTGTCAGGAGAACTCCGAGTATGACCGCTCTCTTGCCCTTCTTCCTGCTTTTCTTAAGGAAGTCGATTTCTTTCCTGTCCCTATCATCCGGAATCTGTGCAGTCTGTCCATCAGCCTGCATATTCTCCAGCATTTCTCTGCACTCCGCACAGCCGCTGATATGTTCCTCGATTAACTTAGCAGTGCTTTCGCTTGCAAGTCCGTCTATGTATGACGGCATGAGATCCTGTATCACTTCACAGGAGACCATGTTTTCTCTGTTATCTGTATTCTTCATTTCTGTTCTGCTTCCTTTCTGAGTTTTTCTTTGCCCCGGTAGAATGTCACTCTTGCCCAGTTCTCTGACTTGCCGAAGACATCTCCTATCTCTCTGAAAGACAACTCTCCGAATACTCTCAGATATACGACTTCTCTGGCTGGTTCCTGAAGTTCGTGTATTCTGCGTATCAGGAGTACACGCTCCTCTGTACGGATAACTTCATCCTGCTCAGGCTGCTCAGGGCTGTCCCAGTCGCTAAGCTCTTCGTGTTGTCTGTTTTTGCGCCGGTATGTTATCAGAACGTTCTTGGCGATACCGCATAGCCAGGTGGAGATTCTGCAGCTTTCGTCATAACGGTCGATTGTCCTGATAGCCTGATAGAATGTCTCCTGTGTCAGCTCCTCGGACAGATCCTCGTCATGTGTCATGGAAAGCAGATATTTGTATACCGTCATCGCGTATGACTTATATATGTCTTCCATTGGCTGCATTTTCTTCACCTCCTTTCCGCCTTTCTATACCGTTAATGCAATAATGAACAGAAACGTTACACGTTTTTTCAAAAATTTTTTCAAATTTCCAATTAGTATTGTAGTCAAATCAGCACCCAGAGAAAAGAGGTGCTGACTTTTTCCTCTGCCTCTCTGTTACGCCCTGTAATCCCGGTATTTGCTGATCCATATAATTACGGCCTGTCTCTGACTGTATCAATATGTATTGAGTTCCGGTGAATATCTATTCCGACAGCACCGTTGAGGTCTGTGCGATAAACCGGTATTCCGCGCACCTCAAGCCGGTCGAGTGTCTGCTGGTGCGGATGACCGTAGAAATTGTGCAGTCCGACCTGTATGACAGCGATTTTCGGCGATGCTGCATCAAGGAAAGCTTCTGAACTGCTTGACTTGCTGCCGTGATGCGCGACTTTAAGGATATCGCAGTTCAGTGTGTCTGTGCCGCTGTAATAACCGACCATTTTCAGTTCATCTTCCTCAAGCAGATCACCTGTCACCATTATCTTCAGATCCTTGTAATGGATCATATAGACCATGTTGTGTTCATTCGGATCATCTGCATCGATGTTTCCTGTCACCCCTGCCAGAGGCCAGATCGGTTCTACATACACATTATCGGTAACAGTAATCTTTGATCCCGGTTCAATAAACTCTATGTTTTCAGGGAGCAAAGCAACAGTATCAGTTGATTCGTCATTTGCCGGACCAGTCGGAATAATTTGTTGATTGTGCGCGGAATAATCATCTGAAGCCTGCTTTTCATCAATCATCTCCTGAACTGATTTCCGGTAATCTGACGGTATACCGACAGCGCCCACAGGATAGATCTGCGACAGTTCTGCGATTCCGAGGTAATGGTCAGTATGGAGATGCGTCACAAGGGCAAATTCCGCCCTTTCAGCGCCATTAGCAAGGAGATAAGGCATCAGAACATCCTTGCCGGTATTTCGCTCAGTAGAGCCTCCTCCGTCTATCAGGACGTTCTGTCCGCCTGCCCTGATATGCGTACAGTCACCCTGCCCGACAGATACAAACACGATTTCATCATCAGCAAAACTGTTATATGAAGCCAGCCCATAACAGCCGGAAACAGCAATAATACACACCATCGCAAACACAATAGTTCTGTATTCATGTCTCAGCATTTTTACCCTGCACCATTCCGACGCGAACATGAACGTCATGAGGTAGAAGAAGACAATTAAACCCGCACCGGGCGAAGTAACGAGGTCCGAAAATATTCCTCCTGCTGACATCAGATCATTCAGCCATATGATCAGCCCTGTGAGTGCTTCTGAAAGCCTGACGATCAGTCCGGACAGGCAGTCGAGCAGCTGAACTACAGCAGACAGGCCTGTCAGGCCGGCAATTGAAGATATGAAAAGCGCACTCATGCACAGCGGTACAAGTATTGACGCGATGAAAATGACCGGCAGATTGATGAAAACAGACAGAACATTAATGCGGTGAAAACAGTAAACCGTAACCGGAATGATACCTGCCTGAACAGCAATCATTACAGCGAAAGCTTCCCCAACGAAATGTGACAGAGGCTTCGCAAGAAAAGCGATTCCGAGAAGCGCCAGAAAAGACATCTGAAATCCGGTGCTGAACAGCTGATACGGTTCGCGCAGCAGTATCAGCATTGCTGCGGCGCTAACAGCACTCAGAAGATCAAACGGGCGCTTTACATAAATCGCCATAATATTGACACCGAGTACAGTCACAGCTCGCATTGTGGACGGGCTCCACATAGTCATGTCGCCATACAGGATCATAACAGCAATAATGAGAACTGCTGTGAGCAGATTCTTTCTCCGCCTTGTCAGTACTCTCATAAGAGCATAGAGAAACCCGGTGTGGAGCCCGCTTACAGCCAGAATATGCCCGGTACCGTTGCCATTGAAATCCTCCAGCACATCTTCGCTTATATCGGATTTATCGCCGAAAACAGCACCTTTGATAAATGCCCTGCATTCATCGCTTTCAAACATATTGAGAAATCTTTCTCTGGCAAAATACAGTGTTCGAATATATTCCCCGTAGACATGCTGCCTGACGGTTGTGTATTCATAGTTCTCATCCACTTCTGCATATTCATCAGAATCATCAACCTGCGTTTGTGTAACGAAAACACTCCTGGTGCTGAACTGGTACCCTATACCGCGGCTCCTCAGATATACACGGTAGTCAAAGCATCCCGGATTATCAGCGCCGGATGGTTCTCTCAATGTTCCATAGGCAGTAATCCGTCTGCCAATGAAGTTCTCAGGGTTATATGGGTCATCGTCAGGAACCGTTGAATCTGCAGATTTCTCAGACTCAGCGGTTTCATCCGGATCACTTTCATGCAGCCTCATCGTCACCATTACTCTCATCCCGTGTCTGAGACAGTCAGTATCACACAGCACGATTTTCATTTTGCCGTCTTTGACCGTTACTGATCTGGCAAAGCCTTCAATCGACCCCATCTGTGAATCATTCTTATGCAGATCACCCATTGCACCCAATGTGCTCTCATGAATCATCCCGGTCCCATACCACACAAATCGCAAAGTAAACACAGCAAATCCCGCCATCAGAAATGCAAGAAGTCTGATTGCGTTCCTTGAATTATCCGCAAGACAAATAATGACCGCAATCGTTATCAGCAGAAGTGATCCGCTTGCGATCCTGGCTTTTTCGAAAATAAAAAAGCCGGCAGAGATGCCGGCAGCAAACAGTATTGTGTAAGCAAAGAGTTTTCTTCTTATCACGGCAGCAGTCTCCTGCTGAGATTTTACAGTGAATAAGCCTCTTTCATTCATACTGAATCAGTTATCACATTTGTGCTTATTAATATTCAAAAAATGTAAATTAACATAATTATTCTGAAAATAACAAACCCAGCACCAGCATCCCGGTGCTGAGATTACGGCAGTCAGTTACATCAGCTGTTGACTTAGCCCTTTATAGCCTCGATAGCTGCAGTACGGTCAGGTGCCTTGAATACAGCTGAACCTGCAACTATGACCTCAACGCCTGCTTCTCTGACAACATGAGCATTGCCTGCTCCTACGCCTCCGTCTACCTCGATCAGGTATTTGTAGCCGTTTTCAGCCTTCTTCTGGCTGTAATAGCTGATTTTCGGGAGTGAGTTGTCCATGAATTTCTGTCCGCCGAATCCAGGCTCAACAGACATTACGAGAATCAGGTCAAGATCAGCAAGGAATGGATCCAGAACTTCAGGTTCTGTGCCAGGCTTGATCGAAACGCCGGCCTTGACACCCAGGCTGTGAATATGCTCAATAGTAGCAGCCAGGTCACTGCAGGCTTCGTAGTGGACAGTTATGAATTCCGTATTGTCAGTTACGAATTTCTCGATGTACCTGTCCGGATCATTGATCATCAGATGCACATCATAAGGCACCTTCATGATACCGTTCAGGCTCTTCATAACGTCCGGACCAAAGCTGATATTCGGCACAAAAGCGCCATCCATTACATCAACGTGCAGATAGTCGATGCCGCGGCTCTGAACGTCCTCGACGTCAGCGCCAAGCTTTGCGAAATCCGCAGCCAGTATTGATGGGGATATCAGAGCTTTTTCCATTTTTTTGCCTCCTCGATCATAATTAGATAAGATTCATATCTTGATTTGTGAATATCACCGTTTGAAAGCGCTTCTTTGACAGCACAATCAGGCTCATTGATATGCAGGCAGTCTCTGTACCTGCATTCCTGCCCCGGCTCCCTCATTTCAGGGAACAGATTTCTCACCGCAAGCACCTCAGTCTGAGGCATGTCCAGTGAAGTGAATCCCGGCGTATCATACAGGTAAGTGCCGTCTCCGAGTGAGAAAATCTCGACATGTCTCGTAGTATGGCGGCCTCTGCCTGTTTTATCACTTATTGAGCCGGTTTCCGCGGGCAAAGCCAAAGCAGCCTGTTCGTCATTCTCAGGATCGGTATCTCCATGAAGCAGGTTCGTGATCGTGGATTTTCCGACTCCCGAAGGACCCGCAAGCGCAACTGATCTCCCCTTGATTAGTTCTTTCAGTTCTTCAAGCCCCTCACCGGTATTGCCGTTAACAGCAGTTACCGGATAAATATCCCTGTAGATATCCATCGCTGCCATGAGCTCTTCCTCGCTGACAAGATCCTTTTTCGTAATGCAGATCACAGGAGTGATCCCCTTGATCTCGCAGCCGGCAAGCAGCTTGTCAATTACAGGATAATTGACGTCAGGATTTCTTACAGAAAAGACAACCACCAGCATATCGAGATTCGATACGGGTGGTCTGGTCATGAAATTACGTCTTTCTACGACCTTGTTGATTACGCATTCGTTGTCGCAGTCATTCACGTCAATGTCATAGTCGACGATATCTCCGACATAAATAAGTTCTTTGTTTCTTTTGAGATTGCCTCTGGCTTTGCCCATGACGGCTTTCTCACCGTCATGGACAAAGTAGAAACCTCCGATTCCCTTAATGACTCTTCCGATCATACAGTTCCTGTTCTATTAGCCTTCAGGAGTTGTTTCTGTCTCTGCTGCTGCATCTTCGCCGGTGTCATCAACAGGTTCTTCCTCATCAGGTTCTTCAGGTGCAGGTTCCGGACCGGAGCTGACCTGGATATCAATGCTTGTGCCCTTATCGAGCAGCGAATTAGCCTGATACTGCTGGTAAATTACATAGCCCTTGGCTACTGAATTATCCCAGTCATAGTCGACCCTGCCGACCTTGAAGCCTTCCTGTTTGATACGCTTCTTGGCGTCATCCAGCGACAGACCTGTTACTGACGGAACTGTTCCTTTCTCGGTACCCTTACCGTCAGAAACCTCAATGTTGATCTTGCTCTCCTTGTCGAGAGGAGTTCCTCTCTCCGGATCCTGAAAAAGAACGGTTCCTTCTTCAGCCGGATCTGTAACCATCTTGACGTTGCCGAGTACATATCCGTATTCTGCCAGATAGCTCTCGACATCATTCTGATTCATTCCGACAATATTAGGTACAACACCTTCCTTGCTGCCCTTCGAAATGTGGACAGTTATGGTTCCTTCTTTCTGAGTCTCCTGACCAGGTTCCGGATCCTGTGTGCACACCTTGCCTTCCGGATAGTCGTTGGAATAGATGTCCTTGCCCTGCTTGATGCTGAAGCCTTCTTCAGCGGCCATCTGAGTAGCCTCTTCTATTGACTTGCCCCGCAGGTCAGGTGCAGGCTTGGTTGATGAGAAGACTCCCATCTTCCATGCTGCGAACCATCCGCATCCGAGCGCAATAAGGAACAGTATTGCGATAAGAATCGCGTTTCTTCTTTTCTTTTTCTTCTTGAGTTTTCTCTTACGCTCTTTTTCTTCCTCGTCCTCGTATGCAGCAGCTTCAGCAGCTTTGCGCTTTCTGCTCTTCTCAATTACATCAGTTGATGCGAAAACTGAGGTTCCTGCTACGTCAGTTACGAACGAGATGTTGTCGAGTTCTTCGATCAGCTCCTCAGCGCTTGAGTATCTGTTTGTCTGATACTTGCTGGTAGCCTTCATTACACATCTCTCGAGTGCAGGCGGAATGCCGTCAACCAGTTCGCTTGGAGGTACGATCTCTTCGTTGATATGCTTGAGTGCAACAGTGACAGGGTTCTCGCCGTCAAACGGCACTTTGCCTGTCAGCATCTCGTACATAACAATACCGAGCGAGTAGATGTCTGATCTCTCGTCAACGTAATTTCCTCTTGCCTGCTCAGGTGAGAAGTAATGTACGGATCCGACAATCTTGCTGCCTGTCGACAGAGTTGCGTCGTTGACAGCTCTTGCGATACCAAAGTCAGCAAGTTTGACTATGCCGTCATTGGTGATCATGATGTTGTGAGGCTTGACGTCTCTGTGGATTATTTTGTTCTTGTGAGCGATTTTCAGCGCAGAAGCAACCTGCTTACTGATATCGATCACCTTTTTGTAATCCATCGGAGCCTCGTCCTCAATAATGTCGTTAAGAGTACGCCCCTCAATGAGCTCCATTACGATGTAGTTGATGTTGCCCTCTCTGCCTACATCGTAAACACCTACGATATTCGGATGTGTAAGACCCGCTGCCGCCTGAGACTCTCTTTTGAAGTTTTCGACGAAAGTCGCGTCCTTGGTAAATTCCGGTCTGAGAATTTTGATAGCGATGAATCTGTTGAGTAGCCTGTCCTTACCTTTGTATACGACAGCCATTCCTCCGTCACCGATCTTCTCTAATAGCTCGTACCGGCCTGAAAGTAATCTGCTGCTCATATAATCAATCCTCCGCTAAATTAATGCAGATAACAGAGATATTATCATTGCCCCCGTTGTCGTTAGCCAGCGAGATGAGGTCTTCGGCGCAGATCATCATGTCATCAAATCTGCTGATTGTGTACATAATCATCTCATCATCGACTTCGTCATACAGGCCGTCGCTGCAGAGCAGAATCCTGTCACCTTTGTTGACAGCAACGCTGAAGCAGTCAGGCTCATTGTTGGCATTAGCGCCGATAGCTCTTGTTATTACATTTTTTCTGGCGTGGTGCTGCGCTTCTTCACGGGAAATAGCGCCCATCTTGACCAGGTCATTCACATAAGTGTGGTCATCAGTAATCTGCTGAATAAGTCCGTCGTGTATCAGATAAACTCTGCTGTCGCCAACATTAGCCACATACATCTCGCCGTCTCTGATATACGCGAAAACAAGCGTTGTAGCCATACCGCTGTACTGCGGCTTGGACTCCGACAGCTTGATGATAAACTGATTGACGTATCTGACTGCAGCTCTGAGATATCTGAAGATCTCTTCCCGCCCGTCAAGCCATTCAGGAGGATTGTGTCTTATAAATTTCTCAAGAGCATCCAGAGCGGACTGGCTTGCGATCTCGCCGGAACGGTTGCCACCGACACCATCAGCAAGCATGTAGAAACTTACGTCCTCCATCACCTTGACGGCGTCTTCGTTGGTAGGCCTTCTTCTACCGCCGTCAGTCATATAACCAACTCTCATAAAATCCCTTCTCCGTTGTTACTTAAAATCTGTCTGTGTATTCAGAATGCCTGCGCATTCTTATCGATTATACAGTAATAAAATCCTATCAAGTTATTATAGGGCAAAAGCGTCTTCATTTCAACAATACGGGCAAAACCATTGATTTCGTGAGAAACCTCACAGGATGCGCGCGGAGCAGCTTTTTCAGCATCCTGCCCTGAAATTTCTGCAAGATACGCCATGAACCGCCCGATAACGCCTTCATTTTCATCCCTGTTAAGCGTGCATGTTGAATAGCAGATACGTCCGCCCGGCTTAGTATATCTGAAAGCGTTCTTGAGAATCTCAAGCTGTATATCAGTCAGTTCCGCAAACTGGCTGACATCAGTTCTCAGCCTTATCTCAGGCTTGGTGCTCATGACACCGAGCCCCGAGCATGGAACATCCGCCAGAACATAGTCGAAAGTGCCGTCCAGCGCACTTTCATGCACTGTTCCGTCAGCAAGCTTTGTCTCAATGATCTCAGCCCCTGTCCTGGCAGCTGAGGCTTTGATCAGTTCAAGTCTGTGCTCATGAATATCACAGGCCGTAATCGAGCCCTGATTACCCATAATCTCCGCCATCATCGTAGATTTACCGCCAGGAGCCGCACACATGTCGAGCACCTTGCTTCCCGGCGCCGGCGAAAATGCCTCTATTGACATGATGGATGACAGACTCTGTACAGTAAACATTCCGTTCCTGTACAGATCAGAGCCGATGATGTGGCTGCCTTTTGCAATCACAGCCCTTACAGAAGCCGGCGCCGCTTCGGCGCTGATTTCCTCCTGTCTTAACGCTTCGATCAGTTCTTCCCTTGTATTCTTAAGAGTGTTGACTCTTAAGACCATTTCAGGCGGTTCGTTAAGACCCTTCAGTACTGATTCCGCATCTTCGCCGTACTGTTCACAGATCAGTCCGGTCAGGTCAGCAGGCATCGAGTACTTTACCGACAGGTTCTGTATTCTGTCAGCAGGACCGGCAGCACCGGACGCATCCACAGATTCTGCCGCTTTCCCCGCATCCTGACCCGCATCCTGATTCTCGAACTCATCTCTTCTACGCAGGTACGATCTCAGAACTGCGTTTATAAACCTGTCAGTACCCCTGGCAGTTTTGCGGGCAAGTGAAACAGCCTCATTTACTGCCGCATGATCCGGAACTGAGTCCATCCCGCGAATCGCAAAAAGGCCCATTCTGAGGATTATAAGCGTTCTTGGCTTTATCCCTTTAAGCCCATTCGAGGCGAGCCTGCCGATTATATAATCGAGTGTCACAGTCTGTCTTACTGTGCCTTTTACCATATTGCGAACAAAACTATCCCGGCAGCCTGGATGCCGCGGGATAGCTTCGTTAAGTGCCATATTCGAATATGCTCCGTCTGTATAGACGCTTTTCAGCGCCTCAAAAGACGTAATCCAGTCAGCTGAGCTCACTTATCTTCTTCTGCCTCCTGCAATTATCAGTACTCTGAGCAGGCTGGCAACAGCAGTTGCAAGCGCAGCAACATATGTCATAGCAGCAGCTCTGAGAACTGCTCTTGAACCTACATAGTCATCTTCATTGACCATACCCAGAACTCTCATATTCTCAAGAGCTCTGTTGGATGCGTTGAATTCTACCGGCAGAGTTACAAGATGGAACAGGATTACAAACAGGAAGCATCCTACTCCGATCAGGAACATCAGGCTGCCGTATGGTGACATCTGGGACATGATAAGTCCGAAGATAATCAGCGGCCATGATGCCATCTGTGTGAGGTTTACTACAGGTACGATACCATTGCGGAAAGCAAGCGGTGCATAGTGCTGCGCGTCCTGTATAGCGTGGCCTACCTCGTGGCATGCTATGCACATCGAGGAAATCGAAGCCGATCCGTAAACCTCTCTTGAAAGATTCAGCGACTTGGTCTTAGGATCATAGAAATTCGTAAGTGAATTGCCGCCGTTCAGGATATTGATTTTGATGTTGCTAAGACCATTGGCATTCATCATTATTCTGGCTGCGTCACCGCCGGTAATGTGCTTGCTGTTGGCTATTCTGGAATATGTGCTGTAAGCACTGGTGATTCTTGCCTGGCAGATGAATGTGAAAAGCATCGCAGGAAGAAGTACAAACCATGACCAATCATAGTAATAATACATGCCAATACCTCCTTTAATTCTTCTTAATTCTCCTGAGCAGTGAATCTGTCTCCTTTGCTCAGTTTGTGCCCCCTCATGAAATCTCCGGCACTCATTCTCTTCTTGCCCTGAAGCTGCTGCTCATATACTCTGAGCTTGCCTTCCGAGCAGTTGATTGTGTAGTAATTCTTGCCTGTATCGCTGACAGTTCCGGGTTCTCCGTCAGGCTGCTCATCAAGAGCTTCTGCCTTATACAGCTTGACCTGAAGTCCGTCCAGATAAGTGTAGCATGCAGGCCATTCAATGTATGCTCTGATCTTTCTCTCGATTACCTCTGCAGGTTCCGAGAAATCAGTCATACCGTCCGTCTTATTAATCATTTTAGCATAAGAAGACAGACTGTCATCCTGTTTTTCATAAACAGCTGTGCCATCTTCAATATGCGGGATAGTCTGAACCAGCAGATCAGCCCCTGCGTGAGCAAGGATATCAGCAACTTCGGTGAAGTCTTTGCCCCTGATATCGCAGAAAACTTTGCTGATCATGTCGCCGGTATCGAGTCCTTCTTCCATGCGCATGATAGTTACGCCGGATTCATCGAGTCCTTTCAGAATAGCAGCCTGCATTGGTGCAGCGCCTCTGAGGTCCGGAAGCAGCGATCCGTGAACATTGATGCATCCGAGCTTCGGAATCTCAAGTACGGAAAGCGGCAGGATCTGTCCGAACGCGGCTACGACGATCATGTCAGGATTGATCTCGCGCATTCTGGCAATCAGCTCTTCGTCTTTTCTGAGTCTGACCGGCTGAGCTACCTCAAGTCCGTTCTCAAGCGCAAGCTGCTTTACAGGAGACAGAATCATCTTGTTCCTGTTGCCTCTTCTGTCCGGCTGAGTCACGACCATCGGAATCTCGTAACCGGCTTCTATTAAAGCCCTTAAAGAGCATGCCGCAAATTCCGGCGTGCCCATGAAAATTATCTTAAGCAATATTTATCACCCCAAACTAAAATATAACTAAAATACCCTTATTCTACTCTTCTTCAGCATGCTCTTCCTTGACTGCTTCGAGTCTCTCTGAATACTCTTCAATAGTCATCATTTCCTTGGCAATATCTGAATACAGAATACCCTCAAGGTGATCATACTCATGACAGAAAACAGTCGCCTCAAAGCCTTCGAATTCGTATTCCTGCTCATTGCCGTCGAGATCTGTAGCCTTGATCCTGATTTTCTCAGGTCTGTCAACAAGTCCCATATATCCCGGAACGGACAGGCAGCCTTCGCTTGACTCCTGAGTTCCTTCTCTGTATGTGATCTCAGGGTTGATCATGTAGTAGATCTTGTTTCTGGTTTCTTCGTCTTCAGCATCCACATGAGGCATAGCAACGAAGAATCTCTTCATGATTCCTACCTGAGGTGCGGCAATGCCGACTCCGTCAGCAGCCTTCATAGTCTCAACCATGTCCTCAGCCAGCTCGCGGATCCTCGGAGTGATAGCTTTGATAGTTTTGCATTTCTTGGTGAGGATCTCGTCTCCTCTGACTGTAATATTTCTAAGTGCCATTAATAACTCCTGTAATAATTTAATATGGATTCACATCTATTTCGATAAAGCAGTCTGATTTTGCTTCGATCATGCGGTCGCGGTACTCCATGTACTCGCGCACATATCCCGCACGGCTTCCGGGCGGCGCTTTGATGATAAACTCCGCTTTGAACTTACCATCCGTTTTGCGCTCATCAAGACGCACCTTCAGCACAGCGGCGTCCTCCGGGACGGATTTGAGACCGAGCAGCCTTTTTCTGAAAGCCTCCGCGTATCCGGTCGCCTCATCCGCCGATTCCGACACAAAGCCGACAGCTATTATATCAGAGTATGGAGGATAATTCATAATATTTCTGTGAAGTAATTCAGCTTCATAGAAAGACTCATAATCTCCGGCCGCCGCTTCCTTTATAACATCGCTCTCAGGATCGTATGTCTGGATGATTACACGGCTTTCGCCGCCCGCTCTTCCGGCCCTGCCGGCAACCTGAGTTATCAGCTGATAAGTCCTCTCTGATGACCTGTAGTCCGGAATGTTCAGACTGACATCTGCATTGATGATACCGACAAGCCCGACATTTCTGAAGTCGAGTCCCTTGGCGAGAATCTGAGTTCCGACCAGAATATTCGTGCGGCCTTTCTGGAAGTCTTCGATAACCTGACCCGCATTGTCTGTGTTGGCTGCTGTATCAAGGTCAAACCTTGCGACATTTGATTCTGGCCACAGCCTCCTGACGGACTCTTCGACTTTCTCGGTTCCGGCTCCGGTGTATCTTATAAATTTGTTGCCGCAGTCCGGACATTTTTCAGGAAGCGGGAACTTTCTGCTGCAATAGTGGCAGACAGCAGCGTTCACGGTTTTGTGGTAAGTCAGCGTGATTCCGCAGTCAGGGCATGTCATCCTGTAGCCGCAGTCCGGACACAAGATCTGAGTCGAAAACCCTCTCCTGTTAAGGAAAAGAATGACCTGTTCGCCGCGTCTGAGGCAGCGGTCGGTTTCCTCCGCAAGCCGCCTGGATATGACATCAGTGTTGCCTGCCTTGATTTCCTTGCGCATATCTACGGTTTCGAGCACAGGCATCGTGCTTTCACCGATTCTCTCATTCATCTCGAGCAGCTCATATACGCCATTGCACGCACGGTTGTAAGAAGAAACCGATGGTGTCGCGCTTCCCATCACCAGCACTGCGCCGTGAGCTTCTGCCCGCTTGTATGCTATGTCTACAGTCTCATATTTCGGATTGTGATCGGACTTGTATGTCGTCTCATGTTCCTCGTCAATAATGATGGCGCCGATATTCTCAAGCGGAGCGAATACCGAGGTTCTCGCACCGACAACGATTCTGGCGGCACCATGCCTGATTCTCATCCATTCGCCGAGTTTCGCGCTTGTAGTCAGCCTGCTGTGAAGCGTAGCAACCATTTCGTCACCGAATCTCGCCTTGAACCGCTTCTCGACCTGAGCCGAAAGAGCAATTTCGGGAAGAAGAACGATTACTGTCCGTCCCTGCTTCAGCACTTCTTCAGCGACACGCATGTACACTTCAGTTTTGCCGCTGTTAGTCACTCCCTTGATGAGAAAAGGCCTGAATTTCCGCTCATTCACATATCTTATGATATGCTGTGCGGCATTATTCTGTGCGTCTGACAGTTTATATCCCGGATCATTAACGGCAATACTCTGATCACAGTCTCCCTGTCTGCAGGTCTCAAGTGCCTCAGCCGCCTTCTTCGGGACCCTCTTGCCTCCGACGGTGAACATTTTGACCGCATCTATGTATTTGACTCCATATCTGCGGCGCATCCACACAGCCGTCTGAATCATCTCTCCGGTCAGTGATCTGTCAGGGTCATAAGACTCTATTTCTCTGATTTTGGCAGGATCATACGATGGTGCGGGATTTTCCCTGATGCAGTATGCATCGACTGCCTTACGGCGCTTTGCAAAAGGCACAGTAAGACGGGCACCTATGCCGACCTCATCCGGAGCAGCATACGTGAAGAAAGTGTCCGTATTATTGCTTTTGTTGTCGATTACTACATCTATAAATTTCATTAATTCGCCAATTCGCCTGAATCTGCCATGAACAGCCATTCCGGTCTGTCTCAGTCAGTCTGTTCCGTCTCTTTTCTGCGTAAAACTGCTGCCGTTTTCGCGGCAGCAGCGTCAGTTTACGATAATTGTTTTACAGTAGGAAGATGTTGTTTGCAGCACACTCTTCCATCATATCCTCAGGCCATACAGAAACCTGAACTTCGCCGATATGAGCTTTGCGCAGGAAATACATGCAAAGTCTGCTCTGGCCGATACCGCCTCCGATCGTCAGCGGCAGAGTGTTGTTGATGACACCCTGATGGAAAGCCATCTCAGCTCTGTCCATCTTACCTGCCAGCTCGAGCTGCCTGAGCATGGCCTTTGAGTCAACACGGATACCCATTGAGCTGATCTCAAATGCATCCTCGAGTACCGGGTTCCACAGAATGATATCTCCGTTGAGTTCCCAGTCATCATAGTCCGGAGCACGGCCGTCATGCGGCTTTCCTGATGCAAGCTCACCGCCGATTCTCTTTACGAAAATAGCACCGAATTCTTCTGCAGCAAATCTCTCCCTTTCCTTGGAAGTGCTGTCCGGATACCAGTTCTCAAGATCCTGCGAATCTATAAACTTGATTCTTTCAGGCATCTCCACTCTTACTTCCGGATACAGGTCGTTGATATATCCTGCCAGTTCCTTGAGGCATCTGTAAATGATTCTGACCTGCTGCTCCAGGAATTCATTGTTTCTCTGACCGGCAGTGATTACCTTTTCCCAGTCCCACTGGTCAACATATATGGAATGAATATTGTCAAGCTCTTCATCTCTTCTGATAGCGTTCATGTCGGTGTACAGACCTCTGCCCGGTTCAACACCGTATCTGCCGAGAGCCATCCTCTTCCATTTTGCAAGAGACTGCACAACTTCAACATGGCGTTCATCCATATCCTTGATTGTAAAGTCAACTCTTCTCTCATATCCGTTAAGATTGTCATTAAGACCTGTCTCAGGAAATACGAAAAGCGGTGCGCTGACTCTGCCGAGATTCAGTGAATACGCCAGTTCTCTCTGAAAATGGGTCTTGATTCTGGCAATAGCCCTCTGAGTCTCTGTCAGGTCGAGAATCGGCTTATAATCCTTAGGAATGAATAACTTGCTCATAAATCTGTCTCCTTTATTTCTTGTGCATTGCCTGTCTGGCGAACTCGCATCCGCAGAAATTCTGTCTGTACAGGCCATAATGCTTGCTGAGCTCGACACTGCGGCCAAACCCGTTCTTCTTCTTGAAATCTATATCCAGAAATCTCGAACTCGTCTGCTCTTCAAGCGACATGCCGAGAGTCTTAATCTTGTCGTAGTTCTTGTGCGGGCTGACTGACATCGTAGTCGTAAAATAATCGATACCAAGCTCACCCGCTTTGCGCGCAGTCTCTGCCAGTCTCATGGCAAAGCACAGGTCGCATCTTGCGCCGCCTTCCGGCTCATCGGCCAGCGGTCCGCATTTCGCCAGATATCTGTCGGCATCATACTCGCCCTCAATATAGCTGACAAAGTATGAATCCTTGTGTTCTTCATTGAAAGCCCTGATGAACTGCAGGAGTGTGTCGCGTCTCAGATAGTATTCTTCCCTGTCCGTGATATTTGGATTATAATAGTACACGGTTATCTGATAATCCGGGGCGAGCCTCTCAACACAGGACGTTGAGCACGGTCCGCAGCACGCATGCAGGAGGATTGAAGGCTTACGCTGCTCGAGAGACAGGCCGAACATCTCGGCATCACAGCACTCTCTTCCCAGCACTGAATTCATATTCATTACAGAATTGCATTCATCCTTCATTCACACCCTCTGGTATTATTCTGCTTTTTACTCTGGTATTATCATGATTCATCCGCGCCCGGCCGGCGCAGAACAAAAAAATACACTCGGTTATTATAGCATATAAACGGTCAGCTGATAAAGACCAAACATCTTAATAAACATACGAAAATAAACATACGAGAACTCTTCAAAGGAACAACTGATACATGCAAGGCGGAGAAAGATACAATTCAATAAGCGATGAACTCAAGCGTCAGTTCGGCAGAAAAACCATCAAGCTCGGCATTGACGCCGGCTTTACCTGCCCTAACAGAGACGGCACCTGCGGATACGGCGGCTGCGCGTTCTGTTCAGGTGACGGATCCGGAGAACTCGCCGCCCACCTCAACGCAGTATCATCTGCTGATGACTTATCGCATGCAGAAGTTATTGGCAATTCAATCAGAGAGAAAATCTCTGCATCCATCGATGAGCAGATCGCTCTGATGAGTGAGAAGTGGCCTGACGCTGCTTATCTCGCCTACTTTCAGTCGCATACCAACACTTACGCACCTGCCGCCGTCCTGCGCACACTGTACAATGCCGCTTTGCACGACCCCCGGATCTCAGGAATCGTCATAGCTACCAGACCTGACTGCCTGCCTCCGGACGTGCTGGATCTTCTCGAGGAGATCAGCCGGACTCATTACATGTGGGTCGAGCTCGGTCTTCAGACAATTCACGAAGAAACATCACGCGCTATGGGCATCGGCTACACTCTGGATACATACGACCGGGCGGTGGATGAACTGCTGTCAAGGGGCATCCGCGTAGTCTCGCACCTGATCCTCGGGCTGCCGGGCGAAACGCAGGACATGATGCTTGAATCCGTCCGCCATGTATGCACAAAGCCGGTTTTCGGAATCAAACTGCACCTGATGAATATTGTCAAAACATCGCGGCTCGGCAGGACAATGCCTGATTACGTGCCTTTCTCCAGTATTGAGGAATACGTCGACCTCGTCATCCGGTGCCTTGAGATCATTCCGCCAGAAATCACGATTCACAGACTCACAGGCGATGTGCCTCGCCGCCTGCTGATTTCGCCTGAGTGGAGTTACCGCAAACGCACGATACTCAACATGATCAACA
Source organism: Anaerovoracaceae bacterium (assembly GCA_045112795.1). Lineage (GTDB taxonomy): Bacteria > Bacillota > Clostridia > Peptostreptococcales > Anaerovoracaceae > Crickella. The sequence goes on from JBGUIG010000122.1 coordinate 30,017, forward strand.
AAGAACTGGCAGACCGTAATACCCGCCAGGGCGCCAGGTGTTAGATCGCGATTCAGACTGCACAGAAAAAACAGCCAGCAACATTTCTGTTACTGGCTTTTTTTGATTTTGCGCATTGCTTCTTCTTCGCATTGTTTCGTTTGCGTCTTACTTCTTCTGCGCCTCAATTCTTTTGCGCATTACTTCGCCGCGTTGATATCCTTTGATTTCTGAGTGCCCCGCATTTCTTTCTTGACACCCTGATCCGGAAAATCGATCATATTATTAACTGTGTATCTTACGCTGGTCGTCTGTCCCGGCTTGATAAAGTGCGAGTCAATACGCGATGAGATGATTTCACAGTCTTCCAGCGATGTGTCGATCAGCATTATGAGATACTGCCCTTTGCCATATCGTGTGACCGTATCAGTGTATCTGACTGATGAGATGATGGCATTCTTGAGTCGCATAGACAGATCCTCAAGTTTTGCGCCGGACAGCATCGGGTTTCCCTTGCTGTCAAGAATAGTGCAAAGCATCAGGAATACTCTGTCGCCGGATCTCTCAAGAAGTCGCTCGGTAATGTGGTAAATCTCCTGAAATACCGGCAGAGAGCAGAAATAGCCTCTGTTCTCATGACGGCTCTTGTCTCTCATTTTCTCCTGGATCTCATCAAGGGATTCGTGTCCGATGACAAGCTTCATCCCCAGCCTGTTTATGAACGCTTTGACATAGCTGTTGGACTTGCCGCTGTACTGCTTGCTGTATTTATCCACAGTCTCTCTGTAGAATTTTTCAGTCTGGTCGAAACTGCCGAGTCCTGAAAGCGATTCCAAAGTGAGAATTTCCCATTCACTGAACGGATCGACTTCAATCGCATACAGACTGAGATCGTACATTTTCCGGAAATTGTGTTCCTGCCTGAGAATATCTGCCATCTCATTAATGCACTTGCTGAACATATCCTTGTAACGATCAGCTTCTGCAGCAGTCCACACGCTTGACTCATTGCCTTCAAGGAATCTCCCGGTGTACAGATGAGCTGCTTTGTCCAGAAGTTCATATCTTACACGATCATCCGGGTTAAGCATCGCAGAATTAATCAACGATTCAAATTCCGAAGCATCCTCCCTGACCGGTATGTCATCTGCCCAGTAGTATATACCGTTCTTCTTGACCACAAACTGGCTGTCAGGCAAATCGTATTCTCTTAACTTCTTGCGGAGATTATAAACAATATTTCTGATGGAATGCGAAACATCGTCAACAGACCTGTCTCCGAATAATTCTGCCTTCATGAGGTCTCTGTTCACACCTTTTTCTCTGAAATGCAGCAGCAGCTGCATAAGGTGTACAATCTGAGACTCATTCTGCTGGCCAAAAGAGATTTCTGTTCCGTTATGGATAATAGAAAAAGCCCCGAAGGTCTTTACCTCCATCGGAGCCGGCAAGGCTGCACCCTCCATAAGAGTTTGCTCGACTGCACCCTCAATCAGAGTTGGCTTGACCGCACTCTCAATCGGGCTGGCCTCGACCTCAGTATCCATCTGCAGTGAAGAATTACTCATTTTTCTCCTCCCCGATCCGAATATTACTTAACGTATATTATTTGCCGAGATGGTATCAAAACAAATTATTAATGCATTCTGCGAATATACTCCAAGAAAAGCGGAGATGCACTTTTTGTGACTTCTTACAAAAAACGCGCTATATCTCCGTTTATTATTATAACAACTGCATCGCACGAAATAAAGAAAAATATGTATGTTTTCGGGCGTTAACAATTTTTTAAAGACTTTGCGTTTGCCTAAACAAATAGAAAAAATAGGTTAACAATATATTTAGGTCCACTATCATAATCACCAGTTGAACTGGTGGTGCGCACTAGCCCTAAAAGGGCCTCGTACTTGCAAGCGTCTTAAGACGCGCCGAAGAGACTGCAAACCGCATCTCTATTCTCAGGCGGCGCCTAAAGGCGCTTTTCTATTGCCTGCGTATTCTTTTGTTCTTGTTGTCCGTGAACAGATGAGCGGGCGAACGAGTGTATGGGTGTACGGATGTGCGGCTGTATGTCCTGCAGTACCTGAAACGTTCAAAACTGGCATAGCCGAACATACACCCATCAGACATGCCAACCGTGAACTCTCACACATCACAGCTAAAGCCTTTTACCCTCACCGGCATAGCCGGTGGTTGGCATCAAGCTAAAGCGCACAAGAAAACCGGCCCGCAATTCTCTGCGGGCCGGATCGTATCCGGTGTCTGATCTGATTCAGTATCCGGTGTCAAATCTTATGACGTATCAGACGTATCCGGGGATAATTATCTTCCTGTTGTGTAGTTGTCAAAGTATCCCTGAATGAATACGACTGGTGTTCCCTTGTCTCCTGAACCGGAAGTCAGGTCGCAGAGCGATCCGATCAGGTCGGTAAGTCTTCTCGGTGTTGTTCCCTCTGAAGCCATGTTGCCTACAAGATCTGCGTCCTTCTGCTCGATAGCCTGAAGAATAGCAGCTTTGAGCTCATCACCTGACAGATTTGAATAATCATTGTCAGCGAGGTATTTGAGCTTGAGTTCGTTAGGTGTTCCCTCAAGTCCGGAAGTGTAAGCCGGGCTTACTACTGGGTCAGCAAGCTCCCAGATCTTTCCGACAGGATCCTTGAAAGCGCCGTCGCCGTAAACCATTACCTCAACGTGCTTGCCTGTCTTCTCTTTCATCTCAGCCTGGATGCTGTCAACGAGTCCCTGGCAGTCTCTCGGGAAGAGCTTGACGGTCTCTTCGGTAGCCTTGTTGGAGCCAAGCAGGCCGTATTTCTCATTGTAACCGCTTCCGTCAACCGGAGCGTTCAGAATCTCGTCCATTCCGAAAACAGTAGCGCCCTTGCTGCGGAGGATTCTCTTGGTGCGTGCTCTTGTATGAATGTCGCAAGCGATGACTTTGTCAGTGTGCTTGAGAATCTCTTCTGCGTGGTTAGCAAAGATAATCTCAACTTCAGCACCGGCTTCTCTGACGATATCGCCGTAGTACTTTACATAATCTACGCCTGTGAACTGATGCTTGTTTTCGCCGAACAGTTCTCTGTATTTCTCAACTGTGAGTACATCGCTGTAAGGATTAACGCCTGATTCGTCAATCTGATCGAATGTCAGAAGAGCGTTACCTACTTCATCTGAAGGATAGCTGAGCATCAGAACTACTTTCTTAGCTCCCATTGCCATTCCTCTCAGGCAGATGGCAAATCTGTTTCTTGAGAGTATAGGCCAGATAATGCCGATAGTCTCTCCGCCGAGCTTCTCTTTTACATCGCTGGCAATAGCATTAATGCTGGCATAATTGCCCTGGCATCTTGCTACGACAGACTCGGTAATACAAATAATATCCTTGTCGCGGATTTCGAACCCCTCCGACTCAGCAGCATCAAGAACGCTTTCCACAACCTGGCTGCCAAGATCGTCTCCCTCACGGAAAATCGGGCATCTGATACCTCGGGATACAGTTCCTACTTTTCTCTCTGTGCTCATAGTTTATCCTCCTATTCATGAAATGCAGTCACGGTCAAAGCGCCCGCCTGACTGCACTGAACTACTCAGTTCAATCGTGCGACATAAATTTTATCACTTTGCCGATACACACTTCAATAAAAAAGACCGATTTTCGGCGAGCAATTGGTCAAATATCTCCACATGCATCAAAAAAGCCGTACCATTTCGCTGCAAAGAGCAAAATAGTCCGGCAAATTTGCATTAGCACCAGTCTCAGGCTAAACTCGATGGTTTTCTGCACAAACCGAGTCCTGACTCAGCCCGTACCCGTACTACCATCTTGGATTCTTCTCTACGATCTCGCCGTTGTTCTTGAAGATGCAGTACTCAGGAACTACTCCGCGAACGCAGGATGTAGGATAGATCTGTGAATGTCTTCCGACAACAGTACCCGGGTTAGCGACAGAGTTGCAGCCCATGTCAGCATAGTCGCCCAGCATGGCTCCGACTTTGCGTGTGCCGCTCTCAATCCACTCTGTTCCGTTCTTGATTACAACATTCTTGTTGTCAGCCTTGACGTTGGAAGTTACAGAGCCGGCTCCCATGTGAGCATGGAATCCGAGAATCGAGTCGCCTACGTAGTTGTAGTGAGGAACCTGAACATTGTCAAACAGAATGACATTCTTGAGCTCAACAGAGTTGCCTACAACGCACTTTGTGCCGACAAGTGCTGATCCTCTGACAAAAGCACAGTGTCTGACTTCGGTTTCAGGTCCGATGATGCAAGGTGATCCGAGGTATGCGCTAGGGAAAACCTTTGCAGTCTTGTGCACCCATACGTGCTCGCTTACTTCATCATACTCAGCAGGATCCAGGCTCTTGCCCAGTTCAACGATCATATCCTTGATGCCCTTAAGAGCCTCCCAAGGATAAGTGAACTGGCTGAGATAATCCTTAGCCATAGTATGATCAAGATCATATAAATCAGTAATTGTGTACATATTAATCCTCCTATAAAGCAGAATCAGCTATTTTGAATGTCATATTTCGCTGATTTGTATTGATACTATTCTCTTACTTGCAAGAAATTATTGCGGAGCGAGAATCCCGCAGGATCCGCGTAAGTGGTCCGAGGACTCGAGCGAAGAAATAATTACTTGCAATTCGGAAATTCATAAACAAATCAGCTGAAATATGTTCTTCACAAAAGCTGCCTATTCTGCGATATGTCCCTTGTCCTTGATTACCTCGATGACCTGATCAACATACTTCTCGCAGATATCATCGCTGCCTGCCTCAACCATTACACGGATTACAGGCTCAGTGCCGGACTCTCTTACAAGGATGCGGCCATCATCACCGAGAGCTTCTGCAACCTTTGCAACAGCTGCCTGAACGTCAGGATCGTTCTGAGCATCCGGTTTACTCTTGACTCTTACGTTTTTGAGAACCTGTGGATAGAAGACTACCGGAGCAGCAAGATCGCTCATTTTCTTCTTCTTAGCCAGCATTACTTCCATCATCTTGAGAGATGTCAGAATGCCGTCACCTGTTGTAGCGTACTTAGTGAAAATGATGTGTCCGCTCTGCTCGCCGCCGATACGGTTGCCGGTCTGGACCATATTCTCATATACGTACTTGTCGCCGACTTTCGTCTTATCGTAATCGATGCCTACAGCATCAAACGCTTTGTACAGACCGAAATTGGACATTACGGTTGTAACAACCTTGTTGTTGAGGAGCTTGCCTCTCTCCTTCATGTACAGGCCGTAGATGTACAGGATGTGGTCGCCTGTGATGACATTACCCTTCTCGTCTACGCACAGACATCTGTCAGCATCGCCGTCGTATGCAAAGCCAACATCGAGTCCTTTGTCAACTACGAACTTCTGCAGGTGCTCGATGTGAGTCGATCCGCAGTTAGTGTTGATGTTGTAGCCGTCAGGTTCATCGTTCATGACATAAACTTTAGCGCCGAGAGCATCGAATACTCCCCTTGCGATCTGCCATGCAGCGCCATTAGCAACATCGAGACCGACTTTGACATCCTTGAAGCTGTACTTGGACATTGAGATCAGATATCCGACGTAACGGTTACGTCCGCTTACATAGTCAACTGTGCGGCCGATCTCATCTCTTTCAGCAAGTGGGAGTTCCATCTCGCCGTCGATGAATGCTTCGATTCTCAGGAGTGTTTCCTCGTCCATCTTCTCGCCATTGTTGTTGACGATCTTAATGCCGTTGTCATAGTACGGATTATGAGAAGCGCTGATCATGATACCGCAGTCAAAGTCATCAACTCTTGCGATATATGATACGGAAGGTGTTGTTGTAACGTGCATGATATAAGCATCAGCGCCGCTTGCCATAAGGCCTGTGCAGAGCGCGTACTCAAACATGTAGCT
>JBGUIG010000123.1:0-38357 GCA_045112795.1 Anaerovoracaceae bacterium
CCACACACTTCACGCACTGGTTCCAGCCGCTGAACGGAATCACCGCTGAGAAACATGACAGTTTTATACAGGGCTCTCCTGACGGCGGGGTCATCATGGACTTCTCCGGTAAGGAACTCATCAAGGGTGAGCCGGATGCATCATCATTCCCTTCGGGAGGCCTCAGAGCCACATTTGAGGCAAGGGGATATACTGCATGGGATCCTACATCATACGCGTTCATAAAGGGCAAAACGCTCTGCATACCTACTGCTTTCTGCTCATACAGCGGAGAGGCAATGGACGAGAAAACATCGCTTCTGAGATCGATGGATGCTCTTAACAGGCAGGCGCTTAAGGTGCTTCACATCCTCGGGAACGACTCAGTGAAGCGGGTGGATGCAGTTGTAGGAGCGGAGCAGGAGTACTTCCTTGTACCGCTGGAGCTGTATGAGAAGAGGCCCGACCTGAGGTTCACCGGAAGGACACTGTTCGGGGTCATGCCTCCCAAGGGGCAGGAACTTGATGATCACTATTTCGGACCGATAAAGCCTGAAATCACAAGATTCATGGAGGAACTGAACGATGAGCTGTGGAAGCTTGGGGTATATGCCAAGACCGAACACAATGAGGTAGCTCCGTCACAGCACGAGCTGGCCTGCATATATTCCAAGGTAAACGTTACGACCGACCAGAACCAGCTTGTTATGGAGATGATCAAGAAGGTGGCGGAAAAACACGGATTCGTGGCTCTGCTGCATGAGAAGCCTTTCGACGGAGTGAACGGAAGCGGCAAGCACAACAACTGGTCGCTTTCAACGGATAAGGGCAGCAACCTGCTTTCTCCGGGTGACACACCTCATGACAATGCACAGTTCCTTCTCTTCCTCTGCGCAGTAATAAGAGCGGTGGATGAGTATCAGGACCTACTGAGAATATCCGTAGCATCTGCGAGCAATGACCACAGGCTCGGAGCTAATGAGGCTCCGCCGGCTGTTATATCTATCTTTCTCGGTGATGAGCTGACTGAGGTCCTTCAGGCTATCGAAGAGGATGAACCTTATGAAAAGCATGAAGAGGTCCTCATGAAGCTCGGAACGGCAGTGCTGCCGGGATTCAGCAGAGACAATACCGACAGGAACAGGACTTCGCCTTTTGCCTTCACCGGCAACAAGTTCGAATTCAGGATGCCGGGATCGATGAGCAGCATAGCTTTTCCTAACGTCATCATCAACAGCGCTGTTGCGGACTCGCTTGAGTATTTTGCCGGCCGGCTTGAGAATACGAAGGACCTGGCCAGAGATGTATATGATCTTGTGAGGGAGACTCTGAGAGACCACGGCAGGATCATATTCAACGGAGACGGTTATACGGATGAGTGGATCAAAGAGGCGGAAAGAAGAGGGCTTTCCAACTACAGGACTACAGCAGACTGCGTGCCGCATCTTATCGATGATAAGAACGTCGTAATGCTGACAGCCCAGGGAGTCTTCACAAGGACGGAGCTTGAGTCAAGGTGCGAGGTAATGCTTGAGAACTACTGCAAGAGCATCTGCATCGAGGCGAAAACTATGAGGTCCATGGCGGTAAAACGCATCGCGCCGGCGATCGAAAGCTACTCCGCAGAGCTGGCAAGGAATGCAGCTGACAAGAGGAGCCTCATATCTGATCTTGAATGCAGATTCGAGGCGAAGACGGTACGGTTCCTGTCGCAGCAGACTGACCGCATATACGAAGATGTCGATGCCATGGTATCTGTGCTCGAATCTCTCAGCGGAGAGGATTACTGCTCGGATGCAGGTGTGATACGTGACAGACTGCTTCCTGCCATGGCGCAGCTGAGGAAGGACAGCGATGCTGCCGAAGCCGTGACATCAAAGAAATACTGGCCTCTTCCTAACTACGGACTTCTCATGTTCGGAGAGAAGTAAGGAGGTTCAGCATGTGCACGATAATGACAACGACCGGAAGCCTCACGACCGTACCTGAATTTGAAGAGGCCTTCGCACTTACAAAATACAGAGGCCCGGATGATACCAGGATCATCAGTATTGAAGGGATGGAACAGGTATCTTCGACAGAGATAGGGGTCCCTGTCAGCTGCTCTAAGGGCATCATGGGCTTCCACAGACTGTCCATAATGGGACTGACGCCGGAAGGCATGCAGCCATTCGTAAGAAATGGCTGCAGTGTCGTCTGTAACGGCGAACTCTATGGATTTGAATCAATGAAAAAGGAACTGGAGCAGAAGGGATACACCTTCCTCTCCGGCTCTGACGTCGAACTTCTGCTGCCTCTGTGGTTCGAGCACGGCACTGACATGTTCGAAATGCTGGACGCTGAATTCGCCTGCGTAATATATGACTGTAGGACGGACGGATTCATAGCGGCAAGAGATCCGATCGGCTGTTCGGCTACAAGTATACGGATTTTGCACCATCGCCCGGGGCATTCCAGGAGGAGGCCTGCAAGAGGATCCGTGAGCTGCACATGTACGACGTTCTGAGGGCTGACAGATGCATATCCGGAAACAGTCTGGAAGGAAGAGTACCTTTCGGCGATCTCGACTTCGTTCAGTACGTAATGTCGATAGACCCTGCGCTCAAGGTGAACACATACGGCAAGGGCAAGTACCTGCTGAGGAAAGCCTTCGAAGGAGACTACCTGCCTGATGAGATACTCTGGAGAGAGAAGGCGGCATTCTCAGATGCTGTCGGCCACTCAATGGTCGATGACCTTAAGGAGTATGCAGAGACGCAGTACACAGATGAAGAGTTTGAGGCAGGCTGCATGAAATATGAACATGCAAGGCCGTTCACAAAGGAATCGCTCCTGTACAGGGAGATATTCGAAAAGTACTATCCGGGACAGGCGGAAATGATAACAGACTTCTGGATGCCTAATAAGGCATGGGAAGGCTGCGATGTTGACGACCCGTCAGCAAGAGTACTCTCCAACTACGGAGACAGCGGGATATAGGTATCAGTATCGGGGAATCTGTTCGCAGACTCCCTGATTGCGTTTTAGCAAGATTCGCATACATTTTGTTGGAAAAATCGGAGGTGAGGATGATGGAAAAAAAGTATATCTTCGTGACAGGAGGCGTTGTATCGGGACTGGGGAAAGGCATCACTGCCGCCTCCCTGGGAAGACTTCTCAAGGCAAGAGGCCTCAGGGTCGCAGCACAGAAACTGGACCCGTATATCAACGTAGACCCGGGTACGATGAGCCCTTTCCAGCATGGAGAGGTATACGTAACCGATGACGGTGCAGAGACAGATCTCGACCTCGGGCACTACGAGAGATTCATAGATGAGAACCTGAACAGGTTCTCAAACCTCACAACTGGCAAGGTGTACTGGAACGTGCTGAACAAGGAGCGCAAAGGGGAATACCTCGGCAGTACAGTCCAGGTCATCCCTCACATCACCAATGAGATCAAGGAATTCATATACAGTGTCGGCACAGAGAGTGACAGCGATGTGATCATAACCGAAATCGGAGGAACAGTCGGGGACATCGAGAGCCAGCCATTCCTTGAAGCGGCAAGGCAGGTGAGCATCGAACAGGGCAAGGCCAACTGTCTGTTCATACATGTCACACTCGTGCCGTACATTACGGGATCAGGGGAACATAAGTCCAAACCGACGCAGCATTCTGTCAGAGAGCTTCAGAACATGGGCATTTCTCCGGATATCATAATAATGAGATCGGACAGGCACATCGATGAGGAGATATATGACAAGATCTCACTATTCTGTAATGTCAAGAGAGACTGCGTGATCGAGAACATAACTCTCTCGGTGCTCTATGAAGCCCCGCTGATGCTTGAGAAAGCACACTTTTCATGGATAGTCTGCCGCGAACTCGGAATCGACGCCGGTCCGTGCGACATGGAAGACTGGAAAGAGATGGTCAGAAGGATAAAGGCCGGCGGGAAGAGCGTGACAATCGCTCTGGTCGGCAAGTACATAAAGCTGCATGATGCGTATCTGTCTGTAGCAGAGGCACTGCGGCACGGAGGGTTTGAGACAGGCTGTGAAGTTAAAATAAAATGGATAGAAGCTGAGGAAATAACTGCTGATACTGAAGAGGAGATGCTGTCGGATGCAGACGGGATACTCGTGCCTGGAGGATTCGGTGACCGTGGAATAGAAGGCATGATAAGAGCTGCAGGATATGCGAGAAAGAACGACATACCGTACTTCGGCATATGCCTCGGGATGCAGATCGCAGTAATTGAATTTGCCCGCAGCGTACTCGGATACGAAGACGCGAACTCAGGAGAGTTCTATGAAAACAGCGCTCACAAGGTCATCGACTTCATGCCTGACCAGTACGGGGACATTCCTAAGGGAGGCACGATGAGACTCGGTGCTTATCCGTGCTCGATTGCTGAAGGCTCTCTTCTGGAGAAGATATACGGATGCCTGAACATAAGCGAGAGACACAGACACCGCTATGAGTTCAATAACAGTTTCAGAGATGAATTCAATGAGGCGGGGATGCAGATCACCGGGACCTCGCCTGACGGCAGACTTGTAGAATCAGTCGTTTTGCCTGAGAACGGATTCTTCGTAGGAGTCCAGTATCATCCGGAATTCAAGAGCAGGCCGAATAAAGTCCATCCGGTATTCAGGGAGTTCATCAGGGCTGCAGGAGAACTGGCGGAAGACAGGAGGAAACATATATGTGCGGAATAGTAGGATTTACGGGAAGGCAGCAGGCGGCGCCTGTGCTGCTTGACGGTCTTTCAAAGCTTGAATACAGGGGATATGATTCAGCCGGTCTGGCAGTACGCGACGGCTCTTCGCTTGCAGAGGTCGTAAAATCCACAGGTAAGCTCAAGAACCTTGCGGAAAAGACTGATTACGGCAAAGCTATGCCGGGAACCTGCGGGATAGGGCATACAAGGTGGGCTACACACGGCGAGCCTTCACAGACCAATGCGCATCCGCATGTCAGCGGCAATGCAACAGGATCAGCTTCGGGACCTGTGGAGTCGGATGTTGTCGGTGTGCATAACGGCATCATCGAGAACTATGAAGAGCTCAGAAGCAAGCTGCTGAGCCACGGGTACTCCTTCTACAGCACGACAGATACCGAAGTCGCCATCAAGCTGGTCGACTACTATTACAAGAAGTATAAGATCGGACCTATCGATGCAATAAACAGGATGATGGTACGCGTGCGAGGATCATATGCTCTCGCTCTGATGTTCAGGGACTACCCGGGTGAGATATATGCAGCCAGAAAGGACAGCCCGATGGTCATAGGTGTTGCAGACGGGGAGACCTTTCTGGCCTCAGATGTACCGGCAGTGCTGAAGTATACCCGTGACATTTATTACATAGACAACCTGCAGTCTGTAAAGATGCTGCCCGGAGAGGTGCATTTCTTCGACCTTAACGGTGATGAAGTCGGGATGGAGAGCACCCACATATCCTGGGATTCAGAGGCTGCCGAAAAGGGCGGATATGAGCACTTCATGATCAAGGAGATACATGAGCAGCCTAAGGCCGTCAGAGACACTCTTGCAGGCATGATAAAAGACGGCAGGATCGATCTTTCTTCGGCCGGCCTCACAGAGGATATACTTGCAGACATAAGTGAGATCAGGATAGCTGCATGCGGCTCGGCATGGCATGCTGGAATGGTTGGCCAGTATGTGATTGAGGACCTTGCAGAGATACCTGTAAGAGCAGAGCTGGCATCCGAATTCAGATATAAGAAGATGATCATAGATAAAGATGCCCTTGTCGTCGTCATATCCCAGTCAGGTGAGACTGCAGACACTCTTGCTGCCCTCAGAGCGGCTAAGGAACACGGACTGAGGACTCTCTCTGTCGTAAATGTAGTGGGCTCTACTATCGCGAGAGAGGCGGACAATGTGCTGTACACTCTTGCAGGGCCTGAGATAGCAGTGGCAACCACCAAGGCGTACAGCTCACAGCTTGCGGCGATGTATGCTCTTGCACTGGCTGTTGCCTCTGCAAAGGGCAGGCTGGACGGCAGTGACTACAGTTATTTTATTGAAGAGCTGCAGTCCATCCCGGACAAGATAGAACGCATCCTTGAGAACAAGGAGAGGATACAGTGGTTTGCATCCAAGTATTCCAACGCTCATGATGTATTCTTCATAGGGCGCGGACTCGACTATGCCATAAGCCTCGAGGGCAGCCTCAAAATGAAGGAGATAAGCTATATACACAGTGAAGCTTATGCGGCAGGGGAACTCAAGCATGGCACTATCAGTCTTATTGAGAACGGGATACTTGTCATCGGAGTTCTTACACAGGGCGAGCTCCTTGAGAAGACTGTCAGCAACATGGCAGAGTGCAAGGCGAGGGGGGCTTACCTCATGGGCATAACGATCAACGGCAACTACAGCGTTGAGGACTCCGTAAACTTTACGATATATGTGCCGAGGATTGATGAACATTTTGCCGGAAGCCTTGCAGTCATCCCGCTGCAGCTTCTGGGATACTACCTCAGTGTTGCAAAGGGGCTTGATGTGGACAAGCCGAGAAACCTTGCGAAATCGGTCACTGTAGAGTAAAGTCAACAGGCTCACATCGCGGTTCATGTCGCATGACTTTTCGGATAAGAGAGTATATTCCGTGATCGTATCAGGCTATTCCGAAGAGCATCCTTGCAGTCGAAGACCATGACCTATCAATCGCCCGTGCGATATGCAGCCGGTATGGATACACAGACGATATTAGTATGACAGAATAAGACCGCTCTGTGAGAAACTTTAAATATGTTTTTTCATAACAGATAAAGGGGAAAGGGACCATGAATGCACAGGAGATCATTCAGCTGATAAGGGACGCAGAGAAGAAGACGCCTGTAAGGATGTACGTCAGGGAAAAGGCACCGGTAGACTATGGGAACGCAAGGGTATTCGGCGCAGGAGACAAGATAGTGTTCGGCGAATGGAATGAGCTGGAAGAGATAGTGAGGAAAAGCAGCGACAGGATCGAGGACATCGTAATAGAAAATGACTGCCGCAACAGTGCGCTCCATCTTCTGGATACCAAGAATCTGCATGCGAGAATAGAGCCCGGAGCTTTCATAAGAGAACAGGTGGAGATAGGCGATAATGCAGTGATCATGATGGGCGCTGTGATCAATATAGGGGCGGTCATCGGTGAGGGCTCAATGATAGACATGGGGGCCGTCATCGGAGGCAGAGCTGAGGTAGGCAGAAACTGCCACATAGGTGCAGGAGCAGTCCTCGCGGGAGTAGTTGAGCCGGCTTCTGCGGTTCCTGTTGTTGTAGAAGATGATGTGCTCATAGGCGCAAACGCAGTCGTGATAGAAGGCGTAAGGATCGGAAAGGGTGCTGTAGTGGCTGCAGGAGCGATTGTGACAGCAGATGTTCCGCCGGGAATGGTAGCGGTCGGGTGTCCGGCCAGAGTCATCAAGGCTAAGGATGATAAGACATCGATGAAAACAGCACTTGAGCAGGGACTGAGGAATCTGTAAGGTGGAGGTCGGAATGGCAGTTCATGAACACATGAATCAGGCAGTCTACAGTCTGAAGAGGAGTGCAATAAGAGAGTTTTCCAGGCTGGCAGCATCCGTTCCGGGGTGTGTAAGACTTACTCTCGGTGAGCCGGATTTTGATACGCCTGAAGCGATAAGCCGTGAAGTCAGCGCTTCTGTCGCTGCAGGCGACACACATTATATAGAGAATAACGGGAGCAGAGTTCTGCGTGAGCGTATATCAGAGTTCGAGAAAACGAAAGGTCTTGAGTACAGCGCAGATGAGATAATCGTTACTGCAGGCGCAACTGAGGCATTGTTTGTATCGCTTCTCGGAATACTGGATCCGGGTGATGAGGTGATCATTCCGGTGCCGGCGTTCGTTCTGTATGAGCAGATAGTGGATCTCTGCAGAGGAGTATGTGTTCCCATGGATACATCAGGTTCAGGGTTTCAGATAAGAAAAGCTGATCTTGAGCCTCTGATAAGCAGCAGAACGAAGGCGGTGATCCTCAATTCTCCGAACAATCCGACCGGCTGCGTATATGACGAAGAGAGCCTGAGAACGATATATGAAGCTGTGAAGGGAAGAGATATCTTCGTCATCTGTGATGATGTATACAGGTCACTCTATTACGGGAGTGAGTACCACAGTTTTGCAGAATACCGCGACATCAGAGAACAGATCCTCGCCGTGCAGAGCTTCTCCAAGCCGTATGCGATGACAGGGTGGAGAATGGGCTACCTGATGGCTGACGCATCTGTGAAAGAGAGACTCGAACTGGTGCATCAGTTCGATGTTGTGTCCACTCCGTCGATGATGCAGAAGGCATGCATCGCTGCACTGGATACAGACACATCATATATGACTGAGGAATACAGAAGGCGGAGAGACTATGTGACAGACAGGCTGAGCGAAATGGGCCTTGAGACAGAGACTCCGGAAGGCGCATTTTATGTTTTCCCTTCGATCAGGAAATACGGGATGGGCTCGTTTGAATTTGCTGAGAGGCTTGTCAGGGAAGGAGCTGTTGCTGTCACCCCGGGGGCGGCGTTCGGCTCAGATGATCACATAAGGATCTCATACTGCTGCAGCATGGACGGTTTAAAGGAGGGCCTCGACCGCCTTGAGAGGCTCCTGATAACATTCCGGAAAAAATGATCAGATTAAGTGCGGACACAGAGGATGCTGCAAAGGCTGAATGATACACAGCAGGAACTGGGAGTGTACAGAAATGAAATTTACCAAGATGCAGGGCTGCGGAAATGACTATATATATGTCAACTGCTTTGAAGAGAACGTGCAGGACCCTTCAGACCTGGCCGTAAAGCTGTCGGACAGGAGATACGGCATAGGAAGCGACGGGCTTATCCTCATAGAACCGTCATACAGGGCTGATGCTTTCATGCATATGTTCAACCGCGACGGATCCGAAGGGAAAATGTGCGGCAACGGGATCAGATGTGTTGCCAAGTATATATATGACAACGGAATAGTCCCGCCGGAGAGGAAGGCTGTCCTGATAGATACAAAAGCCGGTCTCAGAGAAGTCAGGCTCGATATAAAAGACGGCAAGGCCGCAGCTGCTGTCGTTGACATGGGCATAGCTGAAGTATCTGCTGTGCCTGAGCATATTGCTGCCTGCGGAATGAAGCTGCGCTTCACAGCAGTAAGCACGGGCAATCCGCATGCAGTTTTCTTCCTTGAGGATAATCCTTCTCTGAGCAGAAGTGCTGTTGGAGAATCCTTCGGCGGAGATGACGCCTTCATGCTGCTCGACCTGGTCCCTCTTGAGATCATCGGACCTGAAATAGAAAGCTCAGCAAGATTTCCTGACGGGGTCAATGCGGAGTTCGTAGAGATGATAAGCCCGGAGGAGATAGGCTTCCGGGTCTGGGAGAGAGGATCGGGAGAGACGTATGCGTGCGGCACGGGAGCAACAGCAGCAGTGGCCGCCGGATGCTATGCCGGAAAACTGGCGGACAAAGTGCTTGTGCATCTCAGAGGGGGAGACCTTGAGATAGAGTGTGACAGAGAGACGGGAAGATGCTTTATGACAGGACCGGCAGTAACCGTATTCACCGGAGAATTATTATGATACAGATGATCAGAAGCGATGCGGAAAGATTCGCAGAGGAGATAAAGAAACTGAGGATGGCCATACACAGGCATCCGGAGCTGGGAAATCATGAATACTGTACGGCTGCGCTTGCAGAAAAATACCTGAACGGACTCGGGATAGCAACCAGAAGGATACTTGACACGGCTGTTGTCGGAGAACTGAAGTGCGCTGCCGGAGACCCGGAGAATGGTCCGGGCAGGACGGCCGCGCTGAGGGCAGATATGGATGCGCTGCCTCTGACTGAAATGACTGGAGCAGAGTTCGCGTCAGAGGTACGGGGTGTCATGCATGCGTGCGGACATGACGTGCATACTGCAGCAGTGCTCGGAGCTGCCAGGTTACTTGCAGAGCACAGAAACGAACTGAAAGGAAATGTAATATTCCTGCTCCAGCCTGATGAAGAGGGACTCGGAGGTGCTGACAGAATGATCAGAGAAGGCTGCATGGACGGAGTGGATGCTGTCTTCGGCGCACATGTCAGCCCAGATCTTCCGGCGGGACATATAGGAATACGTTACGATAAATTTTACGCAGCATCGGACATGTTCAGGGTCGATGTCAGGGGGATCACTTCACACGGAGCAGTTAGGGAAAAGGGCATAGATGCGCTTGCGGCTGCCGCGGAGATGGTCACTGAGCTGCTGGCGCTGCCTCTCCGTGTGACACAGGATAAGTGCGTTCTGACCGTGGGAAGAATGCGGTCGGGCACTGCCGGAAATATCATGCCGGGAGAGGCTGAATTTGAAGGAATAGTAAGGACTCTCGGACAGGAAAACCGTGGAAGAATGGAGGAGGCTTTCAGAGAAACTGTCAGATCTGTTGCTGACAGAACAGGCACATCTGCAGAAATAAGCTATACACACAGTCATCCGGGAGTTGTAAATGAAAAAAGCATGACAAATCTTGCATTCAGGGCTGCCTGCGGGATTTTCGGAGAGGAGAAGGTGCACATCATAGAAGACCCGGTCATGATAAGCGAGGATTTCGGCTGCTTTCTGGACAAAGCACCGGGTTCCTTCTATCACATAGGAGCAGGCTGCAGTCTGCCTCTTCACAATCCCGGATTCCTCCCTGAGGAGGATGTTGTGACTGAACTGGCTGTGATGCATGCAGCTTCGGTATGGTATTTTCTGACGGAAGAGGGGTGTAACAGAATTGAGTATTCATGAGGAATGCGGAGTATTAGGTGTGTATTCGGATCAGTCTGCTGATGTTGCAGGCATTTCATACTATGGCCTGTATGCACTTCAGCACAGAGGTCAGGAGAGCTGCGGGATCGTTGTAAACGATGACGGGGTTTTCTTTTCACACAAGGACCTGGGGCTTGTAGGGGATGTTTTTACTGAGGACGTCATGCGTAAGATACCGCAGGGCAGAATGGCGGTCGGACATACAAGATACGGAACTACAGGAGCAGCCAGCAGACGCAACTGCCAGCCGATAGAAGTGAACCACCAGAAAGGACGCATGGCCGTAGCACACAACGGAAACCTTTCAAACGCGGCGCAGCTCCGGTCTGAACTTGAGATGTCCGGAGCGATATTCCATACGTCTACGGATACGGAGACTATTGCATATATCGTTACCAGAGAACGGCTCCGCTCCGGGTCAATAGAAGAAGCTGTCGACAGGGCTATGGACACAATAGAAGGCGCGTACAGCCTTATAATCATGTCCCCGCAGAAACTGATCTGTGCCAGAGATCCCCACGGGTTCAGACCGCTTTGCTATGGAGTGACGGAAGACGGCATATATGTCGTCGCCTCGGAAACCTGCGCCATCGCAGCGGCCGGAGCAGAATACATAAGAGATGTTGAGCCCGGAGAGATAATCATTTTCAGCAGAAAAGGCATAGAGTTTAGAACAAGGCACTGCGGCTCGCAGCCTGAGAAGCTGTGCATCTTTGAGTACATTTATTTTGCACGTCCCGATTCAGTGATAGACGGAGTGCCGGTGCATAAAGCCCGTGAAAATGCAGGACGAATCCTTGCCCAGACACATCCCGTGGAAGCGGACATAGTGACAGGAGTGCCTGATTCAGGCCTCGATGCTGCTCTCGGATTCAGTAAAGAATCGGGGATACCGTATGGAATAGGCTTAATAAAGAACAAATATATCGGCAGAACATTCATAGAGCCAGGCGGAAGACATGACAAGGTCAGGATCAAGCTTTCCGTGATAGAAGAAGCGGTAAGGGGCAAAAGGGTAGTGCTGGTCGATGACTCTATCGTGCGGGGAACTACCATGGGCCGTATTGCAGGACTCCTGAGAGAGGCAGGAGCCTCTGAGATACACATAAGGATATCTGCGCCGCCGTTCATGTATCCGTGCTACTACGGAACAGACATAGATTCACAGGAAAACCTTATAGCATGCAGATACAGCATAGACGAGATCGCTTCGATCATATGTGCTGACTCGCTCGGGTATCTTCCGGCGGACAGACTCGGAGAGCTCTGCGGACACAACGGATACTGCAGCGCATGCTTTACAGGCGAGTATCCGACAGACGTTTCAGGCGGCATTAGCAAAGACCGCTTTGAACGCCGTCTGTCAGAAATGGCGGAGGGAACAGATGAGTGACTATACAGGAAAGATCATCCTCGAAAGCGGTGAAGAATACTATGGATACAGGTTCGGATCAGATCAGGAGAAGGTTCTTGAAATAGTTTTCAATACATCTATGACAGGCTACCAGGAAATACTATCCGATCCGTCATACACTGATCAGGCTGTAGTTATGACTTATCCTCTGATCGGCAACTATGGAATGAATGGTGAAGATTATGAAACAGAGATCCCTTCGATAGGGGCTCTCATAGTTCATGAATATAATGATGAACCGTCAAACTACAGGAGCAGGGAGACCATTGGCGATGTAATGAAGAGGTTCGGAATCGCCGGAATATATGGCGTGGATACCAGAATGCTCGGTAGATCGATCAGAGACATTGGTAGCCGCAAGGTGCTTATAACTTCTCCGGAAGTGACCCGTGACGAGGGCCTGAAAATCATTGAGAAGACCGTGATCCCGCATGACTCTGTATCCAGAGTCAGCTGCAGCGAGCCGTGGGTGTCGCCTTCTGAGAAAGAGAAATACCATGTCGTGGCGATAGATTGCGGAATAAAGAGGAACATAGTAAGGTCGTTCAACAGGAAAGGCTGCAGAGTCACAGTTGTTCCGTGGGATACAGCTGCAGAGGAGATAATGCAACTTGATCCTGACGGCATATTCATTTCGAACGGGCCCGGAGATCCTGAGGATGTTCAGGAGACCATAGAGACTGTCCGCAGCCTGCTGGGCTGTAAGCCTATTTTCGGCATCTGTCTCGGTCACCAGATAATAGCGCTTGCCTACGGAGCGAGGACTTATAAACTCAAGTTCGGCCACCGCGGCGGGAACCATCCTGTAAAGAATATTGAAACAGGCAAAATAGAAATAACATCGCAGAATCATTCCTACGCGGTCGACGGTGAGAGTCTTGCCGGTACACCTCTGACAACAACTCACATTAATATCCTCGACAACACAATTGAAGGTATGAGGTGCGAAAAAGATAAGGTTTTCAGCGTCCAGTATCATCCGGAAAGCGCGCCGGGGCCGCAGGACAGCGGATATCTCTTTGACCGTTTCATTGATCTTATGGAAGAAGGAAGGAAAAATGCCTAAAAGAACCGATATAAAGAGAATACTGGTCATAGGCTCAGGCCCGATAGTGATAGGGCAGGCGGCGGAATTCGACTACGCAGGGACACAGGCCTGCCTTGCACTTAAAGAGGAAGGCTATGAGGTCATACTCTGCAACTCCAATCCCGCGACCATAATGACTGACACTTCCATAGCGGACAAGGTATATATGGAGCCTCTAACGCTGGAATACATTGCTAGGATTATCAGATATGAGAGACCGGATGCCATATTGCCGGGAATAGGCGGGCAGACAGGACTCAACCTGGCAATGCAGCTTGAGAAAAAAGGCGTTCTAAGAGAGTGCCGTGTCAAACTGCTCGGAACACGCAGCAGCTCAATTGAAATGGCAGAGGACAGGGAGGGATTCAAAAGACTGTGCGAGAGGCTGGGAGAGCCTGTGCTGCCTTCGGAAACAGTTTCTTCTCCTGAAGAGGCGCTGCTCACCGCGTCAAAGATCGGGTATCCTGTAGTGCTCAGACCTGCGTTCACTCTTGGCGGTACAGGGGGAGGTTTTGCTGACGACGAGAATGAACTGTCACGAATGATCAGGAATGCCCTTGATCTTTCTCCCGTCCATCAGGTTCTGATAGAAAAAAGTGTCAGGGGATTCAAGGAGATCGAATATGAAGTGATGCGTGACAGCAATGATACGGCCATCACTGTCTGTAACATGGAAAACCTGGATCCGGTCGGTATACATACAGGGGACTCGATCGTGGTCTGCCCGTCACAGACACTTACCAACAAGGAATACCAGATGCTAAGGGACAGCGCTCTCAGGGTGATCCGTGCCCTTGAGATAGAGGGAGGATGCAACGTGCAGTTTGCTCTGGATCCGTTCTCACCGCAGTATTACCTGATAGAAGTCAATCCCCGTGTTTCAAGGTCTTCGGCTCTGGCATCGAAGGCCAGCGGATATCCTATAGCAAGAGTGTCCGCGAAGATAGGCATCGGAATGACTCTGGATGAAATACGGCTTGCCAACACGCCGGCGGCATTTGAGCCCGCTCTCGATTATGTGGTCACAAAACTGCCGAGATTCCCATTCGATAAATTCGCGGATGCAAGCAACGCACTCTCCACACAGATGAAAGCGACCGGAGAAGTGATGAGCATAGGAAGGACATTTGAGGAAAGCCTGCTGAAGGGGATAAGGTCGCTTGAAACTGGTGCAAGCCATATATATCTGGAGAAATTCAGCGGTGTGCCTGATAATGATCTTCTTGATTATATTCAGACAGGGACTGATGACAGGATATATGCTGTCGCAGAACTTCTGAGGCGAGGGATACAGCCGGATGCGATCCATGAAAAAACTGCAATAGACCGATTTTTCATATATAAGATACGGAACATAGTCAGAATGGAAAGCTCGCTAAAAGAACAACCAGGTGACACAGACCTGCTCAGGGAAGCCAAGATGATGGGGTTCTCTGATCGTGAAGCCGGCCGGCTGTGGAACGCGACGGAGAAGGAGATCGCGGGACTCAGAAAGAAGTCGGGCATAGCCCCTGTCTACAAGATGATAGATACATGCGCATCGGAGTTTGAGAGCTATGTGCCATATTTCTATTCAACATATGAAGAAGAAAACGAGTCTATTGTTTCCGGCAGAGACAAGATCATAGTGCTCGGATCAGGCCCTATCCGTATAGGGCAGGGCGTGGAATTCGACTATTCAACCGTCCATGCTGTAAGGACTATACGCGAGGCCGGGTTCGAGGCGATAATAATAAACAATAATCCGGAAACGGTCTCGACTGACTATACCTGCTCGGACAAGCTGTACTTTGAGCCTCTGACCACAGAGGACGTAATGAACATAGTGGATCTTGAAAAGCCTTATGGAGTGATCGCGACTCTTGGCGGACAGACCGCCGTAAATCTTGCGGCTTCTCTTGAAGAGCGCGGAGTCAGAATGCTGGGCACTGACAGTAAGGCAATCGACAGGGCGGAAAACCGTGAATTGTTTGAGAAGGTGTTGGAATATCTCGGGATCCCGCAGCCTGAGGGCAGAGCCGTCACCAGCATAGAAGAAGGGGTAACAGCTGCCGCTGAAATCGGATATCCTGTGCTGGTCAGGCCGAGCTTTGTACTCGGAGGCAGGGCGATGCAGATCGTCACTTCTGAGGAGTCCTTAAGAGAGTACCTGCTGAACGCGGTCAGGATAGACAGAGACAAGCCTGTTCTGGTGGACCGGTATATACGCGGAAGGGAAGTCGAGGTGGATGCTGTCTGTGACGGACGGAGGGTATTCGTTCCGGGCATCATGGAAATGGTCGAGAGAACTGGTGTGCATTCCGGAGATTCCATAAGCATATACCCGCCCGTCAATCTGACAGATGACATTAAGTCTATGATCCTTGACTATACCGAAAAGCTTGGCACGGCCATAGGCATAGTAGGGCTGTTCAACATACAGTTCATAGTCGATGGCACAGGAAAGGTGTATATCATCGAACTCAATCCGAGGTCATCAAGAAGTGTACCGTTCATCTCAAAAGCGAGCGGCTGCAGGCTTGCGGATATAGGAACTCTTGCCATGCTCGGACTGTCTCTGCAGGAGCAGGGCATATTCAGAAGATATCCTGAAGAAAAGAAACGGAGCTATGTCAAGGTACCGGCATTTTCATTCTCCAAGCTGAGGGGAATGGACGCTTATCTGTCGCCTGAGATGAAATCAACAGGAGAAGCGATCGGATATGATGACATACTGCACAGGGCTGCATTCAAGGCTCTGACGGCTTCGGGACTGTCTCTGCCTAAATACGGAACTGTCATCGCAAGTATAGCCGACGAAGATAAAGAAGAGGCTGTTCCTCTGATAAAACGTTTCTATGATATGGGATTCAATATAAAGGCAACTGAATTCACTGCAGCAAAACTGAAAGATAATGGTATAAGAACCAGCAGACTGCGCAAACCGAGCGAAGGGAGCAGTGAGATTCTGGATGCCATACGTGCAGGATATGTAAGCTATGTGATCAACACCCGCACCGTAATGACATCCAATCATTACGGTGACGGAGAGGCAATAAGAAGATGCGCAGCAGAGAACAATGTTACGATGCTGACATCGCTTGATACAGTAAGAATGCTGCTTGATGTACTTGAAGAGATGACGATCGGGATATCACCGGTCGACAGCTTTAAGGTGATACAGGAATGATGTGAATTCAGGCAAGTGTTTCGACAATCGAGTGGGAATAGAACATACATGTCAAGGGGCACCACCGTTTATCCTCAAAAGGGCAAAAAACAGTAGCGTCCTGACACATCAAATCAGTCTATAAAACAGAAGACTTCAAGAGAGATAATTCTTTCTTGGAGTCTTTTTTGTTTACTGCGAATATCTGCTCAGACCGTTTGTCCTTGCAGCTGTCAAAACTGATGATAAGAGAGGTCATCTTCTAACTGAAAACCATTGAAAACACAGTCTTTATGGAGTTTCAAAGCACAGAATAGTGAAATTTGCCCATTGAAGGATAAGAGATAGTGCCCTTGACAATACACGCCGGAGTGCTACTTTTTTAGCACTTCGGCGTTTTTTCTTTGATGGGACCGAATATTTCATTTTTGTAATTGTACATTTATAACAAGAGGCTTGAAATATTGAAGTCAGGCGGGAGCTGCTTAATGGAAACCCCGTTAATCTTTTTGGTTCTGACAAAATTGTACATCATCTTGCGTGCAAGCTCTTCAGGCGTATAGCTGTAGTTGTTCTTGTCCCAGAATTTTATGAAAGATATATAAGAATCTGCTGTAATAAAGCAGTATAGATCCATGTCGAGTTTCTGCTTGATATCTTCCGGATAGTTAAGCTCAAGAAGTGCCTGGGTTGCTGTGGCAAACTTCTTGGCTAGCATATCGATGTTGTATCCGGTTATCTTATCGTGTATGAGATTCTGATAAAACCTGCGGTTGTCCAGGACATGCTCAAACATAAAAAGCCCTGGATAGAAAATATCATCTTCATACGTGTATTCTTTCGTTGAAGACAACTTAGAGCATAGAGCTTCAACCAGCGCGGCGGCTTCACTGATGATATATTTCTCTACGAGATCGTACTTGCTGTAAAAGTATGTATAGAAAGCTGACCGGCTGTATCCGGATTTCTTGATAATTGATGTAGCGGAAATACTTTCGAAGGAGTTACTCTCCATCAGATCCAGAAAAGCATCGTAGAATGCTTTTTTTGTGCGCGCTATGTTATTTTTTTCTCTGGTCGAAATGCTCATTTCAGACAACCCCCTAATTTGTTTGTCAAAAAAACAAAACAGTTTGTCCAAATCTGTTCTTTTTCAAATAAATCGAAAGAATTTGAAAATTGAATGCAGTATGAAACCGAAGTAAATTGAGACTGGGAACAGACAGGTGATTACCATCCAGATCCCTCATACAATATTAAAAATTATAGCAGATTTAGTCGAACAATAGGAGGAGATAATGGCATATTCCAAAGATTTTCTGATGAAACTATATCGCAATCTCGCTGCCGACAGAATTCTTGAGGAGCGTCTTGTTGAGCTCTATGCACAGGGATGGATTCCTGGCCATATCCACAGCGGACAAGGTGAAGAAGCTTCATATACTGGGGTACTGGCCGTTGGCAAAGAAGGCGATCAGTATAAGTTCACACATAGAAACGTAAGCGCATACCATGATGTGGGAATTAGTTACAATCATATCTTCTGTGAGATTCTCGGCAAAAAGGGAGGCAACTCTGACGGCAAGGGAGGAATAAACCACATTGCAGATAAGGATAAGGGTGTTATCGGCCTGGTCGGTGCACTGGGAGGAACAATTCCGGTTGCTACAGGTGTTGCATATGCTCTCAAGATGAAGAGCCCTGGAAACATCGTGATCTGCATCTATGGTGATGGAACTACGAGCCGTGGAACCGTACATGAATCCATGAACTGGGCAGCAGCATGGAAATTGCCTATCCTGTTTGTTGTTAATAACAACCAGTTCTCGATCTCAACATTGGCAGAAGAGTGTGTAAGCGTTCCTAACCCAGGTGCTGACAGAGCATCAGCATACGGAATGCCGGCCAAAGTAGTCGACGGTACTGATGTACTTGCCGTTTACGAGGCCGCAAAGGAACTCAGCGATTATGTCAGAGCCGGTAACGGGCCTGCTGTTCTTGAGACCAAAGTGTATCGCTGGAGAGGACACTTTGAGGGCGATATGGCCAGATACAGAGACCCAAAGGTCGCAGAAGAATGGAAGAAAAAGGACTGCGTTAAGAAATTCGAGACATATTTGCTGGATAACAAAGTAATTACAGAGGAAGAAATAGAGCAACTCCGTAAAGAGGTTTGCGAAGAAATCGAGGCCGGTATCAAGTTCTCAGAAGAAGCTCCACAGCCAGATCCTGCTGAGATATATGATTGTCTCTATGCGGAAGAATATTACAGATAGGAGGATCGAGATGAAGACTACATATGTACAGGCAGTAAACGCAGCTCTTAAGGAGGAGATGGAAAGAGATAATAACATGGTGGTTTTCGGAGAAGATGTTGCGCAGTTTGGCGGAATCTTCGGCGCCACAAGAGGATTGCTTGATCAGTTCGGGTCTGACAGAGTCAAAAACACACCTGTATCAGAGGACTCAATTGTTGGCGTAGGAATCGGAGCGGCATTGGGTGGGCTGAGACCTTGCATTGAACTTATGTATTCAGACTTCATGCTGGTCGCATTCAATGAAGTATTCCAGACAGCCGCTAAATTCAGATACCTGCATGGACCTCAGTATAAAGTGCCTATCGTGATGAGGGCTGCAGCAGGATCGGCTTTCGGCGCAGGTGCTGAACACTCAAACTGTGTGGAATCGATCTTTATGCATTCACCTGGACTGACTATCATTAGCCCTTCGACTGCTTATGACGCAAAAGGTCTTCTCAAGAGTGCGATAAGGAGCGACAATCCGATACTGTTCTTTGAACACAAACAGTTGTATCAGATCAAAGAAGAGATTCCTGATGAAGAATACCTGATTCCTATCGGAAAGGCAGATGTCAAGAAATCGGGTAAAGATGTGACCGTTATTGCCGTAGGACTGATGGTCAAGAGAGCACTCGAGGCTGCTGAGAAGCTTGCTGCAGAAGGCGTTGATGTAGAGGTTATCGACCCTCGTACTGTTGTTCCATTCGACAAAGATACTGCATTTGATTCTATAAGAAAGACACATCGCGTAGTAATTGTTGAAGAGAGTAACAAGACCGGCGGACTTGGAGCCGAGTGGGCAGCTATGATTCAGGAAGAATTATACGATGAACTTGACGGACCAATCGTCAGAGTAGCCGCACTTGATGTTCCTCTTCCGTATAATGTCGGTCTTGAGCTTACTTCGATACCTGATACACAGAGAATAATTGACGCAGTCAAATCAACACTTTAAACCGCGAAGGGAGAATTACATAATGAGTTTCAATTTCAATATGCCTAAAGCCGGTCTGACGATGGTAGAAGGTACTATTTCAGAGTGGTTTGTTAATGAAGGCGACACTGTTAATAAAGGCGATATCGTTCTGAGCTATGAAAATGAAAAGACAGTAATCGACTGTGAATGTCCTGAATCCGGAATCATTCATATTCTCGCCGAACCGGGAGACACTATAAAAGTGGGAGACCCTGTAGCTGTGATCGCTGAGAATATGGAAGAATACAATACACTCCTAATATCGGCTCCATCTTCAGCTGCATCATCAGAGACAGCTGAAGATACGGAGACGAAACAAGAGGAAGTGGCAAAGCCGTCAGAAACAGTTTCAGAGACAAAAGCAAGCGGAGCAAGAGTAAAGGCAACTGGTCTTGCTCGCAAAATCGCTTCCAATGAAGGCATTGATCTGCATGACGTAAATGGAACTGGTCCGAACGGAAGGATCGTTGCAAAGGATGTCACAGATTATTCTCAGAAGGCAGCAGCTGCTCCTGCTGCGGCAGCAAAGGGCAGAGAAGCATCTGCACCATCAGAGGAGCCTGTTCTGATTCCGATGAGCGGAGCAAGAAAGGCAATTGCAAACAATCTGAGAAACAGTATTTCAACAATGGTACAGGCATCTTCAAGCACGGAGATGGATGTCACAGAACTGTTTGAACTCAGAGCTAAACTTGTTGCTCAGAAAGAAAAAATCGGAATCAAGATCACGATCAATGACTTACTGGTCATGGCTGCGGTCAAGGTTCTTGCAAAGCATCCTTTGCTGAATGCGACATTCGATGGAGATGTAGTGACGTCATATCCGCATGTCAACATCAATATTGCTGTCGGAGCGGAATCAGGCCTTGCGATTCCGGTTGTAAAGAACTGTGAACTCAAGACATTATCAGAACTCAGCACAGCTCTCAGAGATGTTGCTGTCAGAGCCAGAAACGGAGAACTTAAGCCGGGTGAGCAGTCAGGAGGTTATTTCACAATCAGTAATGTAGGAATGTATCCTATCGACCATGGTTCACCAATAGCTAATGCTCCTCAGGTTGGACTTTTCGCTTTCGGACGCACGCTTGACAGACTTGAGATGCGTGATGGAGAGATAGTTGTCAGAAAGAAAATGCATGTTATGTTCGTATTCGACCACAGAGTATTCGACGGACTTGAACAGGGAAGGATTCTGAGCGATCTTCAGCTTTATCTTGAGCATCCTGAACTGATGCTGATTTAAAGGGGGTGGAGTTGTGAAAAAAACATATGACCTGTTAATAATCGGAGGCGGACCTGGCGGATACGTAGGTGCGATCAGAGCAGCACAGCTCGGAATGAAAGTCGGTCTTGTTGAAAAGGCATCCGTTGGTGGAACGTGCCTCAATATCGGATGTATTCCGACCAAAGCTATGTTCCAGAGCGCTGAGGTCGCTAAAGAAGCACAGGATGCCGGCAGATACGGCGTTAATGCTTCCGTCAGCGGAATAGACTATTCTAAAGTGATTTCAAGAAAAGATGACGTAGTAAACCAACTGGTCGGCGGAGTTAAACTGCTTCTCAGGAAGAACAAGGTAGATGTCATCAAAGCAGATGTCAGCTTCTGCGGAGCACACACTGTAAAGGATAAAGAAACCGGTGATGTGTTTGAAGGACAGAATGTTCTCATATGCACCGGAAGTATCAATGCAGTTCCTCCGATTCCGGGAACTGATGGTAAGAACATCATAGACAGCACAGAACTCATGAGACTGGAAAAGCTTCCTGAAAGCATTGCCATCGTTGGCGGCGGAGTGATAGGCTGCGAATTTGCAAATATCCTGAATGCTTTTGGAAGTAAAGTCACTGTGATAGAGATGCTGCCGCATCTTCTTGGGAATATGGAAGAATCATGTGCAGCCTTTATCGAAAAGCAGTTCCTGGCAGAAGGGATCAATGTTCTCACAGAAACGAAAGTGTGCAGCATAGAGGATGAGGATACTGCCAGAAAAGTCGTATGCGAGAAAGACGGAGACACTGTAGAGGTAGAAGCAGAGTACGTTCTCATTTCTACAGGCCGTAAGGCCCAGACTGCCGGACTAGATGCTGAACAGTTCGGTCTTAAGATGGATCATGGATTCGTATGTGTAGATGATCACATGCGTACTTCAGTAAGAGGAGTATATGCTGCCGGAGACGTGACAGGAGTTACGGCACTTGCGCACGCTGCTTCAGAAGGAGCTGTCATTGCAGTCGAAAACATGAACGGTGCTGATAGAACTGCTGACTTCACAAATGTTCCAAAGGTAGTATTCGTTGATCCAGAAATCTCGTCATGCGGACTGACTGAAGCTGAGGCTAAGGAAGCTGGTTACGATGTCGTATGCGGAATGTTTAACCTTGCAGGCAATGGAAAGTCTATTGCAATGGGTAAGCAGACAGGTTTTGTAAAGGTAGTTTCAGAGAAGAAAAACCACGAAATACTGGGAATGCATATGGTCGGACATGGAGCTTCTGAACTTGTAACACTGTTTGCACAGCTGCTTACTCTTGAATCCGTACTTGAGGATGTTGAAAATACGATTTATCCACATCCAGCTGTGTCAGAATCGATCAGAGAGGCTTGCCTTGATGCACTTGGACGTGCAGTTCATAAGTAAGGAGGTTTACCCGGATATGGTAAGCGCAAAGGGTACTTTGACAAACATTTTCGCAGTCAAGATACAGCCGCATGAAGATATCCTGACAATGCTTGAAAAGTTTGTACATGATAACAATATCACCAGTGGAGTGATTGCTACAGGACTCGGGAGTCTGGAATCCGTAAGCTACTTCGATCCGGAAGAACTTCCTGACAGGCCGGGAGAATACGCATATCAGAATCCTGTTGAATGGGAAGATGTCACTGAGCTGATAGGTATTTCCGGAATAATCTGCGAGGATGATGAAGGTGCTCCGTCACTGCACATTCATTATGCGGTAGCTGACAAGAAGGGGAATACGTTTTCCGGTCACATGAATTACGGAAACAGAGTATTTGCGACAACAGATATCATAATCATCGAATTCGACGGAATTAAAATGGGACGCAAATTGGATCCGGTATTCAATCTGCCGCTGTTTTACCCAACTGAGAAACAGGGAAAGAAGGACTGATATGAAGAAAATAGGTTTTCTCGGAATGGGAGTCATGGGATTACCGATGGCTGTCAATCTGGTAAATAAGTCAGGCTGCGAGATTATAGGATATGATCCTGTAGAGAAAAGCAGAACTGAATTTGCGAAGAATGGAGGTACGGTTGCAGAATCTGCGGATGATATCTACAGAACATGCAGCGTTATCATCCAGATCCTTCCTACTCATAAAATCATCTGTGAATCTGTCAGAAGAGCTTTGGAAATCGGACAGAAAGGAAGCGTCATTATCGATATGTCATCTACAGCTCCGGACATCGTTCATGAACTGTATGAAGAATCTGAGCTTGCAGGATTCCATCTGATCGATGCTCCTATCAGCGGGGGCAATCCTGCAGCTATTGCAGGCACACTCGCGATCATGGTCGGTGGAGATGAAGATGTCTTTAATGAGATCAAGCCGATACTTGAGTGCATGGGAAATCCTGTGTACACGGGTGAGAGCGCAAGCGGTGATGTGACTAAACTTGTCAATAATATCATCGGAGGCATCCTTCTGACAGCATATGCAGAAGCATATGCATTTGCTGCCAAGGCAGGCATAGACCTTGAGAAAACATTTGAGGCAACGAGAACAGGCTTTCTGGCCGGTCCGTGTTATGAAAACAAGATACCTAAGATGTTAGCAAGGGACTATGAGCCTGGTGCAAGGATCGCTGTACACAGGAAGGACATTATTAATGCCAAGCATTACGCGCATAAGCTCGGGATCGATCTTCCTCTGACAGATGTAGTACTGAATGTAATGGACTGGGCAAATGACAACGGCCATATTAATGAAGATCAGGCAGCATTAGTCAAATACTATGAGGACAAAATGGAAGTCAGAGTAGGAAAGTAAAGAACGACTATTAATTCGAGGAGAGAAGAACATGAAATGCATCGTTAAAACTGCACCTGGCCCCGGAAATCTGGAATTACAGGAAAAAGAGATTCCTGTTCCGGGAGAAGGTGAGCTGCTGATCAAGGTCAAATATGCAGCGATATGCGGTACTGACATCCACATCAAACAGTGGGCTCCTTTTGCGGAAGCAAGGATCAAGCCCCCTGTGACGATCGGACATGAGTTTGTAGGAACTGTAGTAGATGTCGGAGACAAAGTTGATGAATCCTGGAAGGGAAGACGTGTCAGCGCAGACAGCCATGTACCATGCGGTAAGTGCCCAATGTGCAGAGACAATAAACAGAACCTTTGCCTCATCACCAATGGAATTGGAATAACCTTTGACGGATGCTTTGCAGAGTATCTGACGATCCCGGAAGCTGTAGCATATCCCGTCGATGATGCGATTCCGGATAAAGCGGCAGCGATCATGGAGCCGCTTGGAACAGCCGTCTATGCGGCAACGCTAGTCAATGTTGCCGGCAAGAGTGTCGTCATACAGGGCGCTGGCCCGATTGGACTTATGGCTGTTGCAGTATTCAAGAAAGCAGGAGCATCAAAAGTCGTATCTGTCGAAATCAATGAAGGAAGAGCCAGAGCTGCAAAGAATGTCGGAGCTGACAGGGTCATAAATCCGATTGAAGTCGACATAGTCAGAGAAATCAAGGATGAATTCGAGGGACTTGGACCGGACATTGTAATAGAGTGCTCAGGCAATCCGGGAGCAATCAGAAATGCCACGGAGTATGTCAGACCTGGCGGCGATATCATCCCAATCGCACTTCCTTCGAAGGATGTAACATTCAATTTTACCGAAACATTCTACAAAGGGGTCAATATGCATGGCATCAGCGGAAGACAGATTTTCCATACATGGAAGGTTATGAATGGACTGCTGAAGTCAGGTATGGATGTATCGGGATGTATAAGCCACGTATACAAACTTGATGATTTTGAAGAAGCCTTTGAAATGATGGAAAGCGGGAAGAGTCTTAAAGTCCTGTTTGAACCATAAAAAATGATATTACTTTGATTAATGCTAATAAACAATGGAGGAATAACTATGAAGAAGGGAACCAAGAAGTTTTTCGCACTCTTACTCGTGATGTGTATGACAATCAGTACTGCGATAGCCCTGACATCCTGCGGAGGATCCGACGGAGCAAGCACAGACGAAACATATACACTTAAGATGCATATGTCTGTTAATACTAATGACCATGTTTACGCCGGCGCAGAAGCATTTGCAAATTATGTTTCTGAGAATACAGACGGCAAGGTAACAGTTGAACTTTACCCGTCATCGCAGCTTGGTGTTACAGCGGACTGTATCGAAGGCCTTCCGGTCAGAACCTGCGATATCGTCTTTGATTCACTGTCCAACCTGTCTTCGATTACCCCTATAGCAAATATCGAAGCTGTTCCTTACATGTTCAACAGTGTGGATCACTTCAATAAGGTATGGCAGGGAGAAATAGGGCAGAAGATATTCGATGATATTGAAGCAGCAAGTGGAATCAAAATCGTCGGATCAGCGCTCCAGGGTGTAAGAATCCTCACTACAACCAAGAGAATTGAGCATCCTGCTGATATCAAAGGACAGAAACTCAGAGTACCGACAATCGATGTATATCTGAAGACCTGGGAAACAATCGGAGCTTCCCCTACACCACTCTCAGGCGCAGAGATCTTTACAGCTGTACAGCAGGGAACAGTAATCGGCCAGGGTAACTCATATCCGTCAAGCGCAGGTCTCTCAATGCAGGATATCTGCAAGTATGTCACCGAAACGAATCATGTATATTCAATGGCAGCTATGATGATGGACTCAGGCTTTTTCAACAGCCTCCCTGCAGAATACCAGCAGGTAATTCTTGATGGAGCTAAGGTTGCTGCACAGAAGGCAGAGGAAGAGTACGAAACTAATGCAGCTAACTCCAAGCAGCAGTTTGTTGATGCAGGATGCGAGATCATAGAAGTAGATGCTGATGAATGGAAGGCGTCACTTGATGGATTTGTTGAGAATAATTATCCGGATCTTGTTGAGTACTATCAGGCAATTATAGACGCTGACAAGTAATTACAGATAAGGAAGGGCTTATGAAAGTACTTAATTCATACTCAAAACTATTGAACGGTTTGATAAAGGTTTTCAGAGTAATATTCATAATATGCATGGCAGCGATAGTACTGATACTGTTCTTCCAGAGTGTTATGAGGTATGTCTTCAATGACCCTCAGCCATGGTGTGAGGAGCTTGCTCTGTACCTCAGCATAGCCGTGATCATGTGTGGCCTTGGAATAGCCACGCGTCATGCAGAACATCTGCAGGTAGACGTTATTGTCAGACTGTTTTCAGACAAGACAAGGTGCCTTGTTACAGCATTCTGGGCAATAGTCAGCATAGTGATTATGGTTGTATTCCTTATTTACTCAATTAAACTGATGGGAATATCGAATGCGGTTTCGATTACTATGCCATTTCTCAAAGTCAAACATGTATATCTGATGTTCCCGCTTGGAGCGGTAATGATGATAATGTTTACGATTGAAAGCTTTTTCAGAAACATCATAGGATTTAAGAATAATGGCGTATTGCCGGCAATCCCTGGTGAAGAGGAAGGAGGAGAAGAATGAACGCAGGATTTATAGTTTTCCTTGTGCTTGTTATACTGGCATTCTTTGGACTTCCGATTTATATGGCTATCTGTGCAGGAACAATGATCGCAATGATGGCAGGAGGATTTCCTCTCGAGGCTCTTCCTCAGAAAGTATTTCTCGGACTGAATTCAGTATCACTGCTGTCAATACCGCTTTTCATCCTTGCAGGAAATCTGATGGCAAAAGGAATCACTCAGAAACTCATCGATGTAGCTAATGCTTTGCTTGGAACAGTACGAGGTGCACTCGGTGCAATAACAATTGTTGCATCTGCATTCTTCGGAGCAATTACAGGCTCAGCTGTAGCGTGCGTAGCAGCAATCGGCGGCATGATGATACCTGCTATGGAAAAGGAGGGGTATGATAAAGACTATGCGGTAGCATTGTCATCCTGTGCATCACTGCTTGGTCCTCTTGTACCTCCGGCTATTCCGCTGATCATCTACGCAAGCCTTACTGATGTTTCAGTACAGAAACTGTTTATCGCTACGATTTCAAGCGCGCTGTTCTGCGGAGGCGGATTCCTGATATACGCACTGTGGTATGGCAAGAAGCATAATCTTCCTAAATATGAGAGGAAGAGTGCCAAAGTGGTAGGCCATACGATCAAAGAGTCGATCTGGGCACTTCTGCTGCCGGTAATTGTTCTCGGACTTATCTTTTCCGGCATTACCACAGTCAATGAAGCAGCAGCTATCTCATGTGTTTACGCTATTGTTGTAACACTGTTTGTTTACAAATCAATGAACTTCAAATCATTCCTGAATGTAATGTACAAGTCAGCTATTGCTGTATCGACATGCATGATCCTTGTAGGAATGTCAAAAGCTTCATCGTTTGTAGTAATTTCAGCTCAGCTTCCACAGGAGTTCATGCATATTATGAGCAGCATTACCAACAGCAAGGTGATCGTTCTTATTGTCATCAACATCATCTTCCTGATCCTCGGATGCCTGATGGACGGTACATCTATTATAGTAATGATGGTTCCACTGATGTTAGCTTTGGTACAGTCGTACAATATTAATCTGATACAGTTCGGAATCATGGTTGCTGTCAATACATACCTCGGATGTATCACACCGCCTGTAGGAGTTTCGCTCCTGCTTGGAACCAAGCTGGGTAATACTTCAATGGGATCTTCGTTTAAGGCCTGTCTGCCGTTCCTGGCTATTGGTCTGCTTACACTGATCCTGGTTACATACTGGCCAACATTTACACTGTTCGCAGTAGGACAATAGATTTATGTAATTCCCAATTGTGATTAAATCAAATGACAAAAGACTGTCAGCCCGCAAATGCTTGTAAGCAATTCTGGAATGACAGCCTTTTGTCATTAATTACTAAACATGATATCAAACAAAGACAGAATAATGGTAATTGTTATGATGACAGCAGCTTTCACAAGTTCTTTCAGCCAGAACCTGCTGACTTCTGCTTTGCCATCAATTATGAAAGATTTTTCAGTTGATGCTATTACCGGACAATGGCTGACTACTGGATATACCCTTGTAATGGGTGTTATTACTTGCATAAGTGCTGTATTGTTCAGCAAATACAGTGTGCCCAGACTTGAACTGACAGCTCTCTTTCTGTTTGGCGCAGGTTGTCTGGGAGCCTTTCTGGCACCGACATTTTCAGTACTTCTGGTTTCCAGAATAATACAGGCATGTGGTGCCGGTATGCTTACACCCATGATGCAGATGTCATTACTGCATATTTATCCACCTGAAAGGCAAGGTGAAGCGATGGGATTAACGGGTGTTGTTGTAGGAGCGGCTCCGGCCATTGCCCCTGCTGCAGCCGGGATCCTTATTGACAGCTTTGGATGGAGAAGTATTTTTCTTACTCTGTTTGTATTGGCAGTATTAGCGACTATTGCAGGATCATTTACTTTGAGGAGCCTTAAGGAACCTCATCCGGAACAAGTAGAATTATGGTCATTGTTTCTGTATGCATCAGGTTTCACATTGTTCATGCTTGGCGTTGATCAGCTTAAGAAAACAAGTTTCCGGTCAATGTATACTTATATCATGTTTATTGCAGGTATAGCTGTACTTACATTATTTGTAAGAAGGCAAAAGATGAGCGTTAAGCCGATCCTCAGAGTGGAACTTTTGAAATACCGAAGTATGTCCCTTGGAACGTCAATAATCTGTATAGCATATGTACTTATGATGGCAAGCAGCATTCTTGTTCCGCTTTACATCCAGACTGTATCAGGGCATAGCGCGACATTGTCAGGTGCTATAATGGTTCCGGGATCAGCACTGATTGCTTTAATAAGTCCTGTCAGCGGGAAAATAACTGACCGTGCGGGAAGCAGGATAGTTATCATTGCAGGGCTGATTACCTTAGCTGCAGGCTGTGGCGGTTATATTTTATTCACAGAAAGCACCGGAGTGTTTCCTGTCACACTGTTTTACATGCTGAGAAGTATCGGTATCGCATTGCTGATTACCGCATGCACAACTTTGGCTGTCAGATCATTGCCTCTTAGCTGTAAACCTCACGCCATGGCTTTACTTAACTCTCTCAGGCTTATGGCCGGAGCACTCTTTTCGGCTATGATCGTTCTGATAGCTGAAGAACTGTCATCATCGGGGTCAATAGATATTCATGGTGTCCATGCTGCATTTACGGTAATGACAGCTACTGCAGCTGCAGGTCTTATTCTGGCTGTATGGCTTATTCCATCTGCAGAAACAGAGCGTGAAGCTGTGTAACACGTTAAAACAATGTAAATCCACAAGGAAACATTCAAAATGGAAAGAAAATGCACACTGACACTTACAGCAAATGCGGGACTCATCATTGATATCAATGAATCAGTACTTTTCATCGATGCACTTCATCATGGCAGCCCTGGGAAGTATTCGCCTGTAAATGATGAGATATTCAATACGATCTGTACTTCCGATGAAGTGAACAACCCATCTGTATTGCTGTATTCGCACTGTCATCCCGATCATTTTTCCGAGGACATGACAGCAAAATTCATATCTGACCGAAAGATACCTTGCATAATTCCGGAAAAGGTTTTTAATTCGCAGATTCTTCTGACAGATGATTATGAAGAATTCAGAATTTCCGGGTTCCGGATATTATGTTTCCGGCTGCCGCACTCAGGCGATTCATCGTCTGAGCCTGTACTGTATGGGTTTGTAATCGAAAAGGATGGTATCAGAATCCTTGTTCCCGGTGATTGTGAAACTGCCTCAGCTGAACTTGAAGAGATACTATTAACAATTGGAAAAATAGACATAGCAGTTCTGAACTATCCCTGGGGAGCTCTGTTCAAGGGGAGGAGATTTATTAAAGAAATCATGAAACCTGATGAAGTGCTTCTGGTACATATTCCTTTTCCGGAGGATGATACAAATAAGGTGCGAATTATGTTAGACCGTCAGATGAAAAGAATTGGCTCATCCAATTTCAGATTAATGGAAAAGCCGCTTCAGAAGGAAGAATTCTTTTTATAATTATTTCAAATCAGAGGGGAGAATTATAATGATCAAGGCTTGTTGTATTTCATGCTATTCGAGCGAAAATAATATACTAAAAATTCAGGACACATGCGAAAAATATGGCTACACAATCAGTTTCTATGAGAGTGCTGATGAAGCGGATGGAAAGGTATCAGACGTTGAAGTCGCATATTGTACAAGCCCTGCATTACTTAATCAGATGAAGAGCCTCAGATGGTGTCATACTGATAGTGCAGGAGTAGATAATTATATAAAGACAGGATTATTTACTGACAGAACCATCTTGCTGACCAACAGCTCGGGCGCGTTTGGGAGAGCGATTTCAGAGCACATTATAATGGTTACGCTTATGCTTATGAGGAGGATGCCGGAATATAACAGAATAGTCAGCAGCAAACAATGGAAACACGATCTTTCCATCCGCTCAATAGCAGGCAGCAATGTAGCTATTATCGGAACAGGAAACCTGGGAATGACTGCTGCTGAGAAGTTCAGAAATCTTGGTGCTGCAAATGTTATAGGATTCAGCAGAAGCGGAAAGAATAAGAAGCCATTTAGCAATGTGTATCAGATGCATGAATTTGGAAGCCGGATACAGGATGCAGACGTGATTGTGCTTTGCCTGCCTGATACGCCGGAGACCCGGGGGATAATGGATGCCGAAAAAATCGCGATGATACCGGAAACCGCGTTCCTGATTAATGTAGGCAGAGGCACAACAATAGATCAGGATGCACTCATCAACTCACTGAATGAGGAAAAAATAGCCGGTGCGGCATTGGATGTAGTTTATCCGGAGCCACTGCCTCCGGAGCATCCGCTGTGGACGGCAAAGAACTGTGTCATCACGCCTCATTGCTCTGGCGATATGGGACTGGAATATTCAGTTGACAAGACGGTAGATTATTTCTGCGGGAATCTGAAAAGATATGCAGAAGGAAAGCCGCTGATCAACTTGATCGATCCGGATGCCGGATATTGACACAGGCGAATGGAAAAACACCAACGAGACTAATATGTTCAGCCAATGCAACAGAGGTGCTATAACTTTGTTGTTTTTTCAATTACTTCTGTGAAGGATGAATTACTCGTATTGGTTGAGAAACATATGTTATAATGATCACATTGAGACATCACAAATTATGGCTACATCAGAAGAGTGGGAATAAATACGAGTAATACGTCCAGATAGAATAATTAGAACAGTCAATGCAGCAAAGGTACAATACCTTTGCTGCTTTTTTCAGTTAATTGTGATGGCAAAACTGGAAACTGTTTACTTGCATGGAAACGGATTATTAAGTATGATTTCTACTAAAGAGTTTTATACTTAAGAACTGTAAAAGGGAGGTATCAGAGATAATGAAGGATTATAAACTCGGAACTAAATGTGTTCAGGCAGGCTATACACCGGGTAATGGTGAGCCAAGGCAGATTCCAATAATACAGTCAACCACTTTCAAGTATGATACCAGTGAGGACATGGGAAAGCTGTTTGACCTGGAGGCATCCGGTTATTTTTATACAAGGCTTCAGAATCCTACCAATGACATGGTCGCAGCCAAGATAGCAATTCTTGAGGGCGGCACTGCAGCTATGCTTACTTCATCGGGGCAGGCCGCTAACTTCTTTGCTTTGTTCAATATCTGTGAATCGGGAGATCACATCGTTTCTTCCGCATCGATTTACGGTGGGACATTCAACCTGATCTCAGTGACAATGGCCAAAATGGGAATCAGTGCAACTTTTGTTTCTCCGGACTGCACAGAAGAAGAACTGAACGCGGCATTCCGTGATAATACAAAAGCAGTTTTCGGCGAGACTATTGCCAATCCTGCACTGACTGTTCTTGACATCGAGAAATTTGCCAAGGCTGCACATGAGCATGGAGTCCCTCTTATTGTAGATAATACTTTCCCGACTCCGGTCAACTGCAGACCGATTGAATGGGGTGCGGATATCGTCACACATTCAACGACAAAGTACCTTGACGGTCATGGAGCCGCAGTTGGAGGCGCTATCGTTGATTCAGGCAAGTTCGACTGGATGGCACACAAAGACAAGTTCCCGGGGCTCACGACTCCGGATGATTCCTATCACGGCATTATTTATGCAGAGAAGTTCGGAAATGAGGGAGCTTTCATTACAAAGGCAACTTCTCAGCTTATGAGAGACTTCGGAAGCATCCAGTCACCTCAGAATGCTTTCCTTCTGAATCTCGGCCTTGAGTCGCTTCATGTCCGCATGCCTAAGCACGTAGAGAACGGGCAGGCAGTTGCTGAGTTCCTTGCAGGCCATCCTAAGGTCAAGAAGGTCAGCTATTCCGGACTCCCGGGAGATCCTTATTATGAGATCGCACAGAAATATTTACCTGATGGCGGATGCGGAGTCGTTTCTTTCGAGCTCGAAAGCCGCGCTGCCGCAGAGAAGTTCATGGGACGTCTCAAACTCGCTGCTATCGAGACTCATGTAGCTGATGCAAGAACGTGCTGCCTGAACCCTGCTACATCAACACACCGTCAGATGACAGACGAACAGCTTCAGGCTGCAGGTATTCCTGCAGGACTTGTGAGAATGTCGTGCGGACTTGAAAACAAAGAGGATCTGATCGAAGATATCAGACAGGCACTTGAAGACTGATCTGATTAACAGATACAGAGAGTGCTGCATTTTTCAATTAAAGCAGGTCAGCGAGTGTCCTGGAATCAAAGAACGCTCTCGTCTGCTCATAATAATCCTTCCACATTGGAAGTGTCTTGCAGTCCTGTTCCCTTGGGCATGGGGCTGCATTTTGCTTGAGGCAAGCGACCGGTGCGAGGGTACCTTCCATAAGTTCAAGGATCTCAGACATTTTATAATTCTCAGGCGCTTTGGATAATTTATATCCTCCGCTGCGTCCGCTGGCTGCCATCAGTACCCCGCCGCTTACCAGCTCTTTTCCAATCGATTCAAGGTATTTTTTTGAGATGCCCTGTCTGACGGCAATGTCCTTTAATGGCACATAACCGCCTTCGGAGTTCTCAGCTATATCTATCATTACGCGTATGGCATAACGGCCTTTTGTTGAAATCATATGAATGCCTCCTGTTTCTCTTTTGCCTAGTATATCACAGGGTGAAAAAATATAAACAACTTAAATACCTATTGACATGGTAGGCGAATAGGCTTAAAATAGCCACAACGTACATTTTTATGGAGAAAAAATATGAAAGAAACTGCATTCAGAAATTCAATAATGTGCTGTCGAATGCTTAACTCCCGGACATACTGTATGACCAGGATTTTTTCGATATGCCGGATTGTAAGTTAATGAGTGCACGAAAGGATCCACGATCATCCATCTTGTCCGGGAGCTGTTAACAGGCTGCCGGCTTTTTTATTTTGATCGGCACGAAAAAGGGGAAACATCAGTATCTTTTGAGAAGGAGAATGGACTATGAGTAATTATAAATTTGAAACACTTCAGCTTCATGCAGGACAGGAGCAGCCGGACATAGCATCAGATGCAAGAGCAGTGCCGATCTATGCAACAACATCTTATGTATTCCACAATTCACAGCACGCTGCTGACCGCTTTGCACTAAGAGACGCAGGAAACATCTACGGAAGACTCAACAACTCCACGCAGGGAGCTTTCGAGGAGAGGATCGCAGCACTTGAAGGAGGATCTGCCGCGCTGGCTGTCGCGTCCGGTGCAGCTGCCATAACATATACGATCCAGGCTCTTGCTCAAAAGGGCGATCACATAGTATCTCAGAAGACTGTGTACGGAGGCACATTCAATCTGCTTAACAGCACCCTTCCGCAATTCGGTGTTGAAACCACTTTCGTGGATGCGCATGATCTCGAAGAAGTCGAGGGAGCGATCCGGGACAACACCAAGGCGATATATCTCGAGACACTCGGCAACCCTAACAGTGATATCCCTGATATTGACGCAATATCTGAGATAGCGCATAAATACGGATTGCCTGTCGTTGTCGATAATACATTTGGAACACCGTATCTGATCAGACCGTTTGAGCATGGCGCAGATATAGTAGTTCACTCTGCAACCAAGTTCATAGGAGGCCATGGAACGACACTCGGAGGTGTCATCGTGGAATCAGGTAAATTCGACTGGAAGGCAAGCGGTAAATATGCACCTATAGCAGAGCCTAATCCGAGTTATCACGGACTTTCATTTGCCGATGCTGTAGGGCCTGCGGCATTCGTGACTTATATCAGAGCCATTCTCCTGCGCGATCAGGGCGCATGCATTTCACCTTTCGCGGCTTTCCTGCTCCTGCAGGGAACAGAAACGCTTTCCCTGAGGCTCGAGAGGCATGCGGAGAATACAGCTAAAGTAGTAGAATATCTCTCTAAACATCCTAAAGTTGACAAGGTCAATCATCCATCGATACATGATCATCCTGACCATAAGCTGTATGAGCGTTACTTCCCAAATGGGGGAGCAAGCATTTTCACATTTGAAATCAAGGGCGGCAAGGAAGCAGCTTTCAGATTCATAGACAATCTTGAGATCTTCTCACTCCTTGCTAATGTAGCCGATGTGAAGTCACTGGTGATCCACCCTGCGACAACGACACACTCTCAGCTGACAGATGAGGAACTGGCAGATCAGAACATCACACAGTCGACGATCCGTCTCTCGATAGGCACCGAACATATCGATGATATTATTGCAGATCTGGAAAAGGGATTCGCAGCAATATAATATTTTTCTCTCTTTCGCCAGAGGGGCAGAGGGTATGTCTTCCTCTCTGCCTCTCTGTGTGTTCAGCAGGATCATAGCACTTGATACAAGGAAATTAACTTACGGGAGGACAGCAATGAAGTCAATTCTTATCAGAGATACTACACGTGAAGAAAGAGAACAGATAGTCCGTCAGGCACTCTGGGGCGATTGCGGGATTGAATGCGAATTCTGCTCGGGATGCGATAATCGCGGAGGAGGAACGATAGATGCTCTATATAAGCCGTACATCGATGGCGAAAAAGAAATCAGTGAGATAAATGCGGAATATCGTGCACCATTTGTACGCTGAATCTATGCAGGGTGATGTGCTATTATTATGCTATTATTAGTATAAATATCGCAAAACGCTATAAGATTCAGATGTGAATGGATTAAGGATTATGAAAATAGGAATCATTTCAGATACTCACGGTCTGTTAAGACCGGAGGTAACAGAAGCCCTGCAGGGCTGTGAAGCAATCCTCCACTGTGGAGATATTGATAATCAGGGAATCTTAGACAGTCTGCAAAAGCTGGCGCCTGTATATGCGGTGCGCGGAAATTGCGACTTTTTCCGGGCCGATCATCTTCCATACTTCCTTGATTTCAAACTTGCCGGAATACGCATATATATGACCCACAGGATGTTTGACCTTCCGGAGAATCTGGAAGCATATGATCTTGTGGCATATGGGCACTCTCACATGTACGAAGAGTCAGTTCAGGGCAAAACAGTTCTGCTTAATCCGGGAAGCTGCGGGCCGAAGAGGTTTCAGAAGCCTGTTACAATGGCAATTGCTGACATAAGTGAAGACGGGGTCCTGATAAACCGCATAGACTTAACTCAGCAGAAGGCACCATGACTAAAATGGGATACTGAAGAATTCTTTCGATATTTGTTGATTGTTTGCAAAATTGCACAAAAATTTTACAAGAAATTGTTGTTTTGGCCAAATAATTGGGTTATAATCCGCATTAATCAATCAGAAATACAGAGGGACTACAGAATGAACAATATCAGTTATATCAATCACATCAGCAATAATGCTTGGTTCTGGCGCAGCTTTTTCTGGTTTCAGAAGAAGCATGTTACCGTGTGCCAAAATGTGAGTTTATTATAGACTGATACTGTTAAGACTATTGTTTGACTGGGCCGCGGTAACAATACCGCGGCTTTTTTATGCCGCATGAGAGGAGATGCTGACGCAGCTCACGGTGTAGGCATCTCCTGTTCATAAACAATTATCACACAATGTTTAAGAAAAGGAGAAAAGGGTATGGGGGAAACAAAGAATACCAGAAAAAGCAGTTTCTATACTAAGTACTTGCTGCCGGGAGTAATACTTCAGTCTGTACTGATAGGCGGCGGGTATGCCACCGGACGTGAAATCTATCAATATGGCGCTATGTTCGGATCTATGGGATGGATATCGGGAATCACTATCGCGATCGGCTTTTCACTCTTCGCATTCCTGACATTCGAGATCTGCAGAATGTACAAAGTCTATGACTACAAGAACTTTATCAAACAGGTAATAGGACCGCTCTGGCCTGTAATGGATATTCTGACCATTCTGATCGGAATACTCCTTATTGCAGTAATGGCAGCCGCTACCGGCTCAATATTCGCGCAGGTTGGTCTGCCTGCATTCCTCGGAAATGTAGTTATCATAGTCGTTGTCGGACTTCTGAACTTCTTCGGAGACCGTATTATTGAGAGATTCGAGTCAATAGGAACGATTCTCCTGTATGCCGGATATATTCTTTTCACAATCATAGTAATTGTCCGCAAAGGAGATCACATCGGAGAAGTATTCGCCACACACAGTACTGTTGCGTATGATGGTAAAGTTACTGCCGCTCTGTGTATATGGACTGGTATTCTCTATGTTGCTTATAACATCAACGCGATTCCAATGGGCATGTTCTCGCTCAAAAGACAGACACAGAGAAAACATACCTTGTGGGGAGGACTGTTCGCCGGCCTTCTCATGGTAATTCCTTGGTTCCTGAGCTATTTCGCAATGATGTGTTTCTACGGCGATATGTCCATAGTCGGACCTGAGGTTGAGACACCGTGGACGATGATGATCACTGCAGTAAACGGCGGGGCGGGACTGCTGACACTCTTCGGAATTGTAATGGGCTGGACGCTTATCGAGACTGCTACAGGCTGCATACACATGATTATTGACAGAGCTGATATCGCGCTTCAGGAGAAAGGACGTCCGGCTCTTGACAAAAAGCTGAGAGGTATCATAGCTGTTGCAACGCTAATAGCTGCGCTCATATTCTCGCGAATAGGAGTCGTTGATCTTATCGGAGCAGGATATACATACCTGTCTTACGGATTCATCATCTTCTATCTCCTTCCAACACTGATCATCGGCGGATACAAGATTATTAAGCACAAGGATGCTGCATAAAAAGGAGACTGCGTAATGGAAATGAGCAGACTGAAAATTAAGAAGCAACTGCTTGAGCAGGAGAAGGTAAGCTACGCAATGGACCACATAGTCCTTCCCGAAGGCGGTATAGACTGCAGCGAAGGGTGCAATCCTTATGGCTTTCCTCCTGAATGCGCGCAAGTGCTGAGAGAATTTGATCCTTCAAGGCTCGGTCCTTATCCTCACAGCCAGGCTATGTATGAAGCCATACATGATCTGTGGGCGGATCAGATAGATGTTGAGCGTGATAATATCCTGCTTACCGATGGTAGCATGAGTGCTCTGTATATAGTAAATAATATCTTCGATACACATAATGCGGTTGTTCTGGGGGTGTCCCCGCAATTTACCGATTACTATATGCACGCTGAGATGATAGGAATCGAATATGAACCGTACCAGCTGAAAAAGTCAGATAATTATAAGTTCGATACTGATGAGTTCCTGAAAATGCATTATCAGGAGGCGGGTAACGAAGAATTCCATATTCCGGCGAGTAAATCATATAACTTTATCTATATAGACAACCCGAACAATCCTACCGGGCAGTCTATAGACATAAGTGACATTGAGAGAATCGTTGCTGAGGCAGTGAAATATAACATAACGGTTATCATCGATGAGGCTTACGGAGATTTCATGCCAAAGGAGAACTCGGCAGTCCAGCTGTTCGCAAAGTACCCTAATCTTGCAGTTGTCAGGACAATGTCAAAAGGATACGGATTGGCGGGAATGAGAGTGGGTTACATAATTGCCCACAAGAATCTGATCAGTTACATGAACAAAATGACAAATCCATATATGGTAGGCGAACTGTCGCGGGAAGTCGCT
The DNA here is from genome assembly GCA_045112795.1 of Anaerovoracaceae bacterium. Taxonomy (GTDB): domain Bacteria; phylum Bacillota; class Clostridia; order Peptostreptococcales; family Anaerovoracaceae; genus Crickella. The sequence goes on from JBGUIG010000123.1 coordinate 37,931, forward strand.
GCCGCAGCAGTCAGATGTACGGGCTTTGTTGAGCAGTGCAGAGAAGATTTCAGAATCATGAAAACTGAAATCAAAAGTGTTCTGGGCTGCGATGAAGATAATCCGGCCGGTAAATCCGGAAAACTGCATATTGCCGAGACTCTTGATACTAACTCCATATGCCTGCTGTATCATGACAATCCGGAAATAAATCTCAAAGAAGAATTCTTCAAAAGAGGTGTTCTTGTGATTGACGGGTACGATTTCAAGGGTCTGGACTCAAGTGCTGCAAGAGTGAGGATGCCGAAGCTGGAAGAATTTCCTGTACTGTTGAAGGCGATCAAAGAAATCAGCCAGTTATAATTCATCAAATAATAGGCAAGGATACCCTCTCTTCTGTAAGTGGGGGAGGAATTGCCTCTGCCTCCTCTCTATTTGTCAATCCGCA
>JBGUIG010000124.1:0-8347 GCA_045112795.1 Anaerovoracaceae bacterium
TCAACACAGGATTCGGAGATGAAGCAGAGATCATCGCAACTATCGTTTGCGGAGACTCTTACTTCAATGAAAACATTGAGGCTGCAAAGGCTGAGATCCTCGGATGGGTCAAGGATCTTGCACCGGATCTGTTTATCGCAGGCCCGGCATTTAACGCCGGCCGCTATGGTGTTGCCTGCGGAACAATCGCAGCAGCAGTACAGGAAGAGCTTGGCATCAAGTCAATGACAGGTATGTATGTTGAGAACCCTGGTGCAGATATGTACAAGGACAAGACATATATCATCGAGACCAAAGACAGTGCTGCAGGCATGAGAGCAGCTGTCAAAACCATGACTGCTTTTGCTCTGAAGTATGTAAAAGGCGAGAAGATTGGTGCTTCCTGCGAAGATCACTACATGAACCAGGGTGTTCGTGTCAACTTCTTCGAGAAGGAAAGAGGCTCCAAGAGAGCTGTAGACATGCTGATCAAGAAGCTGAATGATGAACCATTCGTAACAGAGTATCCGATGCCTGACTTCGACAGGGTAGATCCAAACCCTGCTGTAAAGGATATGGCACACGCTACAATAGCTCTCGTTACTTCCGGCGGTATTGTACCTAAGGGCAATCCTGACCATATTGAGAGTTCAAGTGCTTCAAAGTTTGGCGAGTACAGCCTTGCCGGATTTACCGATCTTGATGCTGACACATTTGAGACCGCTCACGGCGGATATGACCCTGTTTACGCTAATGAGGACGCAGACAGAGTACTGCCTGTAGATATCATGCGCGAACTTGAGAAAGAAGGCGTCATAGGCAAACTTCACGAAAAATACTATGCAACCGTAGGTAATGGTACTGCTGTAGCAAGCGCTAAAAAATACGGTGCAGAGATAGGTAAGAGACTGGTGGCTGACGGAGTAGACGCAGTTATCCTCACCTCTACGTGAGGAACCTGCACTCGTTGCGGCGCAACGATGGTAAAAGAACTCGAGAGAGCCGGACTCCCTGTAGTTCACGTATGTACAGTAACACCTATTTCACTGACAGTAGGAGCTAACAGAATCGTTCCTGCTATCGCTATCCCTCATCCTCTGGGCAACCCTGCTCTTGACAAGGATGAAGAGAAGAAACTTCGCCGTAAGCTCGTTACTAAGGCTCTCAGAGCACTTCAGACCGAGGTTGACGGACAGAAGGTATTCGAAGACTAGAAATGATAATGCAGGTCTCCGCGCAGGCTGCCTAAGCAGCGCGGAGACTGGGATCCTTTGAAGGAATACACCCTATGCCGGAAATAACGGTCTGGACCAAACAGAATAAAGCAGTCCTTGAACAGCTGGAGACAACGGGAAGATTTATAGCAGATGAACGGTATATACGCCGGGAACTTGAAGACACGACTGACATCATGCTGTTTATCTACCGGTGGCTCGCTGATCATATGCCTGCTATATCCGTTCGTCCTCCGGATGTATTATTTCCGGTCTGGGTATCCTTCGACAGAGAAGCAACTATGAGTCCTGAGAGTGGATATGTCATTCTCGAACTCAGAGTACAGGAAGAACTGGTGACACCGGTCAACATTGAGAAGTGGACAAGAATCACCAATTATTCCTATGTTCCTCTTAACGAAAATGATGAGAAGGAACACAACAGAATTCTCAGGGAAATGGGTATTAATAATGCCAGGGCTGTAATGACAGATTTCTATCCTGAGCTCAAAAGGAAAATTATTAAAAGCTGGAACAGGCTTTTTGATGAATCAGTCAAAACCGGAAGCAGTAATGCATACGGGCTCATGTGGGAGGTGAAAAGAGAATGGATAAACAATGCAATAATGTGATTCTTTACTCTCCACAGTCTAAGGCAGTATGGCAGGAACTGCAGAATCTCGGTACAGCATATTCAAGAAGAGAATATGTGCAGAAAAAATATGAAGAAAGCGCTTCGATTTTTCTGACAGCTTATGACGCATATATCAGGGAAGCAGAAAAGATAATACCAAGGCCGGAACCTTGGGCTTACCCTTATTGGGCATTTAAATCTCTGGAACAAGTGGACACATCAGGAGGCGGCAGAATTATGACACTGTCCGTCCCGGTAGATGAGGCTGTCTTTTTTGACCAGTATGACTGGTATAAAGTTCTCAGATTATCTTATATCGGAGAAAACGAGCAGGATGAAGCAAAATTCAGGAATGAGCTTGAGAGGAGAGGAATCAAGGATCCTTCCGAAGCGGTTCTGAAACCATTTTATCCGGATATAAGAAAGAAGATTATTGACAGCTGGAAAAGAATTTTCAGATTTGATGAGGCGATAAGAAACGGTGATGAGTCCGGAGTACATGCCGTGCAGGCAGGACTCTGGCGAATAAAAGAAGAATGGCTTGTGTAAAAGCCATTCTGCAGATTTATTATATCAGCCACTCTGATCGAAGTTCCCAGCAGAGCCCCACAATTCTTGAGGGATCCTGAGGCTTCGAAGTATAAACGCGTTCCCAGCTCTTTATCACTTTCTGCCTGAGGAGCGGGTAGAAATTACCTGCGTTTCCACTGACTAGTGATGAAGGGGAGGCGATTCCGAATCTGGCAAGCTCAGCTTCGTGAGCGAGTTCATCAGCCTTGTCGGTGGGATAGTAAATATGGTTGATCATGTGATCCCATACCTCGTCGTTTGCAATAATGTAGCTGCCTTCAGGTATATCAAGCCTGAGAAAGACATCGTTATCAGATGAAGGTATGGCATCAGTTCCTTCAGGGCTCAGCCATACAGGATACAGAAGTCCATCAGGAATATCGATATAGTTTTTGGCCAGGCTCGTCAGCATCCGGTAAAGCGGTGCGTAGTGATCTGTTATGGTTGTGTACTTCTGGCGAACGTAGTCTTCTTTGACTGTGTATGTCCCGCTTTGCTTCAAAGTCTCAAGTACATGCGGAGACTGTCTGGTACAGAAAATCATAGATTCACCACCTTTCTGCAGGCCTGAAGCATACGCTCAGTCTGGATCTCAGGTGTTACACCGCGGTCATGATTCAGAAGCTGAACCAGCAGCGCATAGAAGAATGATACAACTATGTCGTTGATCAGAATAATATCGTTTTCTGACTGTTTGCCTTCGAGAATTGGAATCAGCAGGATCAGGTTTCTGCTCTGCAGGCTGGTAGTGCTGAACATTGCCTCAAGCATAATATCGCTGGAATCATCTCTTGAAGGCGGGAAAAGAGTCAGAAAATCTTTTGCTACTTCTGGAAGCTCAACGCTATGCCTGCTGAAAAACAGGATGTTGAATTCTTCAGGTCTGCTGAATGCATGTCTGCAGAAGATTTCCCATGAGAGCATGAAAATGTCCGAATCATAAGAATCGTCTGCATCATTAAGAATCTGACTTGAAGTAACCATATCTGCTGTATATTCCTGCAGAACATTCACGCATGCATACAGTATGACCTCATCTATATCCTTGAAATAACGGTATATGAGAGCACTGTTCATACCGATTCTGCTGCCGAGGGCTCGGGCAGATAATGACTGGATGCCTTTCTCATTAATCATATCCATAGCACCCTTGATTATCGTTATTTTGTTGTTCCTGATTGCCTCTTCAGACATTGATGGTCTGCCCATTTTAAAGCACTCCTTTACTGCCGAACCAGCTATTGAAATAATCAATAAGCAAGGCGGGGTATTAATCATTTAGTGAATTTTAACAACTTGGATAAGCCTGTTACAAGCATTTAAACAGAATTAATTAAACTTGTTAAAAAAATACTTTACAGTACAATAAGTTTTTTCTATAATTCAATTAAGAAAACGCGTTTAATAAATAAGTTTTCTATAATGAGTTGTTGCTTTAGAAAACGTACATCACCAATTAGATTATTTCAACAAGAAAGGAGTACGTAAATGAAACTCAAGATCGGTAACATCCCAGTCAAGGATGTAGTTCTTGGTAGTCAGGACAGCTTTGAGAATGGTGTTCTCACATTCGACAAGCAGGCAGCAATCGACTACCTTATGGAGCTTGATGATCATATTACAAGCCTCGATATCGTAATCGCTCATCCTGGCGATGACACAAGAATCGTGCCTGTAATCGAGACTATCGAGCCAAGATACCGTGTTGACGGACGTACGCTGTTCCCGGGAGTTACAGACGAAGTAGTTCCTGCAGGTGACGGCGAGCTCAAGGCACTCAAGGGTTGCTGCGTAACAGTAGTAGGCGGAACCTGGGGTTCGTTCGGCGATGGAGTTATCGACATGGGCGGCGAGGGTGCTAAGCATACTTACTGGTCCAAACTTATCAACATCTGCCTCGTAGGTGAAACTGATGAAGAATTCGAGCGTTATGAGCAGCAGAAGTGCAACCACGCTCTCAGATGGGCTGGTCACAGACTCGCAGAGTACCTCGGAAAAATCGCTAAGAGCGTTGCAGCAGATGAGTTCGAAGAGTATGAATTCGAGCCAGTTGCAGCAAGAGCTAAGAAGAACAATGGTCTTCCTAATGTTGCTATCGTTCTTCAGCCTCAGTCACAGATGGAAGCTCTCGGATACAATGACCTCTGGTATGGCTGGGATCTGAACAAGTTCCTTCCTACATTTGTAAGCCCTACAGAAGTTCTTGACGGCGCTATGATCTCCGGATCTTTCATGCCGGCATCATCGAAGTGGTCGACTTATGAGATGCAGAACTTCCCTACGATCAAGGAACTCTTTGCAGAAGACGGCAAGAGCCTCAACTTCGTAGGTGTTATCCTCTCGATGCTCAATGTAGCGCTCGATCAGAAGGAAAGAGCAGCTATCATGGTAAGAAGCATGGCACTCAACCTTGGTGTTGACTATGCAATCGTAACAGAAGAAGGTTACGGAAACCCTGATGCTGACTATGTACGCTGCCAGGCCATCCTTGAGGATGCAGGAATTCCTGTAGTAGGTATCTCCAATGAGTGTACAGGACGTGACGGTTTCTCACAGCCGCTCGTTACACTCGACTCTAAGATGAATGCTCTTGTTTCCTCCGGAAACGTATCTGAGCTCAGCGACCTTCCGGCATGCAAGACAGTTATCGGATGTCTCGAAGCAATGAACAGAGACGGTATGTCCGGCAGCTGGGGCTATGACGAGATCCTCGGCAAGTCCGCAAGAGATGACGGATCTATCATCATGGAAGACAACAACTGGTTCTGTGGAGACCACATCAGTGGATTCTCTGTCAAGACAATGAGAGAATTCTAGAGAAAGGGAGGCAGAACAATGAAGAAAGTAATTTGTTACGTCAACCAGTTCTTCGGCGGTATCGGCGGCGAGGATAAGGCTGATCAGGAACCTTACATCGTTGAAGGTGTTGTAGGTCCAACTATGGCTATCAACGCTGCACTCAAGGATGCAGAGGTTACACATACCGTAGTATGCGGCGACAACTTCATGGGCTCCAACACTGAAGAGGCTCTCTCCAGAATCATGGGATTCCTTGAAGACAAAGAGATGGATCTCTTTATCGCTGGTCCTGCTTTCCAGGCCGGACGTTATGGTGTAGCTTGCGGAAACGTTTGCAAGGCCGTCAAAGAAAAATTCGGAGTTCCTGTACTCACATCAATGAACGGTGAGAATCCGGGAGCTGACATGTTCAAGAAAGACGTTATCATCTTCAAAGGCGGCACAGGCGCTGTCAAGATGAGACAGGACGTCAAAGTTCTGACCAACTTCGCTAATAAGATTCTTGCAGGCGAGCCTAACCTCGGATGCGAAGCAGAAGGATATTTCGAAAGAGGATGCAGACACGAAGTATTCCTTGAGGACATCAGAGAGAACACAGCTGCTTACCGTGGCATTCAGATGCTCAAGAAGAAAATGGCAGGTGAGCCTTATCAGACAGAGCTCATCATCCCTGAAAAGGATCTCGTTCCTATCGCAGCTCCAGTTGATCTTAAAGATGCAGTTATTGCTCTTGTAACAACATCCGGCTGCGTACCTGTAGAGAACCCTGACAGAATCCAGTCAGCTTCCGCTACAAGATGGGGCAGATACAGCATCAAGGATATGGACAGACTTGAGGCAGGCGTATTCAAGACTATCCATGCAGGTTATGACCCGGCAGCAGGTAATGCAGACCCTAACGTACTCGTTCCACTCGATGCAGTAAGAGCATATGAGAAGGAAGGCAAGTTCAAGAGACTGCATGACTACTTCTACACAACAGTAGGTACCGGTACAACTGAGGCTGAGGCTACAAGAATGGCTGAGGAAATGATTCCTTATCTCCGCGAGGATGGCGTAAATGCTATTATCCTCGGCTCTACCTGAGGAACCTGTACTCGTTGCGGCGCAACGATGGTTAAGGCTCTTGAGAGAGCAGGATTCAATGTTGTACATATGTGCAACCTCATCCCGGTATCAATGACAGTCGGAGCTAACAGAATCGTTCCTACTATCTCAATCCCATATCCTCTCGGTGACCCTAATACACCGAAGGAAGAACAGTGGAAACTGCGTTACCACAGAGTAGGTGTTGCACTTGATGCAATCGCTACAGACGTTACAGAGCAGACAGTCTTCAAGGTAAGAATCTAATTAATAGGTGACTTGCCATGAAAGAGACTAAGCACAATTATGTGTTCATAATCTCAGTTGTGCTGACTCTTGCCATATGTCTGTGGGGCATCGTGCTCCCAGATTCATTCGGTAAAGCAGCAACAGGGAGCATGAACTTTCTGACAACAGATTTTGGCTGGTTCTATGCAGTAGCAATGACAGCATTTGTGGTGTTCTGTATCTGGATCGGGTTCTTCAGCAAGTACAAGAATGTACGCCTTGGACCTGATGATTCAACACCTGACTACAGCGATCTTACATGGTTCGCAATGCTGTTCTCAGCCGGCATGGGAGTCGGACTGGTATTCTGGGGAGTTGCAGAACCTCTCAATTACTACCTGGCACCAATCGGCGGAGTAGAAGCTGCTACGGAAGGAGCCATGAGAATGGCTTTCACTAAGTCATTCCTTCACTGGGGAATTCACCCTTGGGCTAATTACTCAGTACTCGCTCTTGCACTTGCATACATGCAGTTCCGCAAGGGCAAACCGGCTCTCGTTAGCTCGGTATTCATTCCTCTCATCGGTGAAGAGAAGACCAACGGATGGATCGGTAAGCTGATCGACATTCTGGCTATCTTCGCTACTGCCGGAGGAGTGGCAACATCACTGGGTCTCGGCGTACTGCAGATCAATTCAGGAATGAATTTTCTTGCAAAGATCCCGGAGACTCATACAGTTCAGCTCATCCTGATCGTAGTTCTCGGTCTTATTTATACCGCGACTGCGGTCATGGGAGTAGATAAGGGTATCAGCAAAGTCTGTGACCTCAACATTAGAATCGCGATAGGCGTTATGATCCTCCTGTTCATCGTCGGACCGACCGTCCCGATCCTGAACAATCTGACAGAGGGTCTCGGAGCTTATATCAGCGGAATCGTCAAGAACTCCTTCGAAGTAGGTGCATTCGGAGATGCCGACTGGTACAAATCCTGGACTACATTCTACTGGGCTTGGTGGATCGCTTGGGCACCATTCACTGGTTCCTTCATCGCGAGGATTTCGAGAGGCAGGACCATTGGACAGTTCGTCAAGGGAGTAATGTTCATCCCGGCAGGATTTTCAGTAATCTGGTTCGCGATTTACGGAACTCTCGGAATGAAGTGCGACATGTCTATCATCAAAGACGCCGTTGCATCGACTTCTACAGCACTGTTCCTGGTACTCAAAGAGTATCCGCTCGGAATGATCATATCCGTAATCATGTTCGTTCTTATCTGTACATTCTTTATAACCTCAGCTAATTCCGCAACTTATGTGCTGGGCATGTACAGTGAGAAAGGAACACTCGATCCAACGAATAAGACCAAAATCGTATGGGGCGTACTCATGGCTGCACTTGCAGCTGCAATGATGCTCGGAAGCGGCAACGGACTGAGCATGCTGCAGACACTGTCCATCGTTGCAGCCTTCCCATTCGCTTTCATAATGGTAGCCGCTATGGTTGCACTTGTGAGGGCGCTGAAGAAGGAGCGCGAAGATCAGTAAAGCAGTACTGATAATCTGTTAGAAAGTTAAACATTAACCTGTTTGACTTCTATAAAGATGTTCCGGCTGTGTTGCCCCTATTCTATGCAGCCGGAACTCAATCACTATTTCATATTAAGTTCTGAGGAAAGGAGAAACTGATGGCTATTCTGAACGGAAAGAAAGTTATCGTTATCGGAGACCGTGATGGTATTCCGGGACCAGCGATAGCTGAATGTGCCGAGTCAGCAGGAGCCGAGGTCGTATTCAGCTCGACCGAGTGCTTCGTCTGAACGGCTGCCGGAGCCATG
>JBGUIG010000125.1:0-12959 GCA_045112795.1 Anaerovoracaceae bacterium
TATACATATTCATACTAACACGGAAAAATACTCTTAGCAATTGGACTTATTCCCTAACCCATAAGTTTTCGCATATTCACTTGCAGCCCTCCTACGTTCCTCGCTGTAAGGAGCAAGCAGGCGAAGCGAGACTCTCGACTTCTGGATCTCGTATGTCACGCTGCCATACTCTGCATCGTTAACTGTCAGTTTGCAAAGATCAGGATGGCTGTCAGCAAATGCAGCAAGTCTCTTCTTCAGTCCAGTATTGAATGTGTAAATCGTAGCAGTATCTTCTGCCTCATTGAAGTTCACTATCGTTTCACGCTCCTCCTTCGGTACATTCCTTTTCTTCATCTTGGAGCCTCCTTCTTTTTCCAAGTCAAAAGCCGCCATCTGAAGCTCTTCAGATAACGGCTTGGTTGATATACCATATGGCATTTTCTGCCCATCGTTAACTAATCATTTTCTTTTTTTCTAATCTCATCACGCAATTCCTGGATTTCTGCTTCCCTTCTTTCGAGCTCCTTTTGGGCATCTTGTTTTTCCTTTATCTTTCCATCAAAATAGTGAATGGCAACTGCAATAGCCGCTACACCAATCAGTGTGCCACCAATAGCATCAATTATTAGACTTCCAAAGTCATCTGTAATATAGTATGCGAATCCAAAAGCCACACATATTGGCCAGATGATGTTAATCTTACAATCACCGCTAAGCTCTCCTCGATTGCCTCTGCTGATAGCATTAACAACAGGAACTGATAACACTATGACAATGAATAGTACAACTTCTCCCATATCACTCCTCCATACTCGTTCCTTTATGTTGATTGTATCATAGTGTTCAGCTAAGCAGATATACTATTTATCGCGCTCCTCCTTCGGTACATTCCTTTTCTTCATCTTGGAGCCTCCTTGTTTTTCCAAGTCAAAAGCCGACTTTCAGCATCGTGAAATAGCGGCCTTGGTAGATATATCCTGTTATCATTTTCAGATGTAAAAATGCGGCTCTAGAGCATAAAAATGATGTGATTTTAGCCCTTTTTCGGGCATTTTTTTGAAAGCACCCCCTTGATCAGTCAAATAGTTTGATCAGCAGCTCATCGACCGCATCAGTGTACCTTTCCTCTCTAATCAGCTGGTTTCTCAGCTCATTAAGTGCCAGTATCAGGATCCTGATCTCATAATCATCAAACTTGAATTTTCTTTTCATCATGATCTGCCTCCTTATTCCTGTGTAGAAAGGACGGCCGCCGCCACTGACGCAGCAGCGGCCTTATTATGAAAACTACTTGTAATACTATGTCGCTGCGAGTGAGGATTCTTTCTTTCTCTCTCTTTCGATCCTTTTATACTCTCTCTGCTGCCGGCGCCTTCTTGAAGCATAGCATTCTTCAGAACATGTTTTGTGTGTTGAGGCATTCGGCCAGAACAGTTTGCCGCATTCCACGCATTCCCTAGGTCTTATCAACGCCATCGGGTTAGATAATCTTTCTCTCTCTGCCTGAGCATTGCTGTATCCTTTCATTTTCCGCTTTCTTCTTGCATCGAAGCATTCTTCTGAGCAAACTATCCGTGCTGCGCAATCCGGCACAAACAGTTTGCCGCATTCCACGCACTCCCTAGGTTCCAGCTCTGTCTTGGATTTTTTCTCTTTTTCAGCCTGTCTGTATTCCCTCTTCTGCCGATTTATTCTTGAAACACGGCATTCTTCAGAACACGTTTTGTGTGTTGAGGCATTCGGCCAGAACAGTTTGCCGCATTCCACGCACTCCCTCTGTCCAAAGATATGTTCACTGTCAAAATCAGATGGCTCAAGACCCTTTTTCTCCATTCTGTAGCCTCTTTTCCCGCAAAGATGACTGCAGTATCTTTGGTGTTCTTTGGTTGGCCAATACTCCTTGCCGCAGCACTCGCATATGCGTTTTGGATAGAGATGGCCTTCATTCTCTGCTTTTCTTTGTTCTCTGACTTCATCACGCTTCTCTTTATCCTTAGGAGCAACATGATCTTTGTAATACTGCCTCTGACGATCATTTATCATTATTTTTCGGCATTCCGGGGAACACGTCTTCTGTACACTGCTATTCGGCAAGTACGATTTCCCGCATATCATGCATACACGACTCTCTCTCGGCTGTTTCTCTCTCGGTTTCCTGATCCGCTTTTCCCGCAGCTCTGTCTCTCGGCTTTTTCTGCATTCATCACTGCATAGGGTCTGGGTAGCATGGGTAGGCCAGAATTCCTTACCGCATTGTATACATACTTTCTTTGCAAATTTATGTCCTTCCCGTTCAGCATATCTTTCAGCCTTCTTCTGTTCCTGCCTAAGTCGGTTGCGCTCATATTGCCGTTGCTTTATTTCTGCCTTGTGTTCTTCTGCGGCCTTCTCTTCCGCAATGCGTGCAGCAGCTTCCTCTGCCGTTTCTGCAAGTTCGAACTTTCCTACAAAGTTGAAATATATCTCAATCTTCTGCGTTCTGTTCTTCTTTTTTCCCTCAGCCTGATAAACGATGATCTTGTCGATCAGCTCTCTCAATAATTCGTCAGTCAGTTCCGTAGGCTCTTTATATTTCTTGATGACCTCGATGAATCTGTCGATCCTGATTGGCTGCTGCTTGTTTTTTTCCAGAGCAGCCTCAAGTTCGCCGATGCGCTGTTCAAGCTCCGTCTGCTCTCTGTCATACTGACCCATAAGGGATTTGTACTGTCGTTCCGGAAGCAGTTTTGCAACATAATTCTCATAGAGAGAACGTATCAGATCGTCCAGTTCGTCATACCGTCTCTTAGCTTCACGCAGCTCTTTCTTTTCACGGTCAGGCTTTTCAGCTCTTTTCAAAGCATTCTGGTCTCTGAGAGATTCAGCGAATGCTTCTTCGTCCGTTATAACACGGCTCGATACTCTTCTGATTGTATGGAGAACGAGCTGTTCAAGACTTTCAGCATTGACATAATGATTGGAGCATTTTCTTTGGTCAGTTGCGTATGCTCCGCATCTGAAGTTGTACATCCTGCTGCCATCTTTTCTTTTATGTGCCGTTATCGTCATCCTGCTGCCGCAGTCAGCACAGAAAACGAAGCCGCAGAGTTTGTTTGCATTGATATGGGTCCCATATGGTTCACTCGGTTTCTTTAACCTGCGTTTTGCGTCCAGAAGCTTATGTGTCTTATCCCACAGTTCCTGATCAATGATAGGCTCATGAGTATTCTCGAATACAAGCATATCCTCAGGCTCTACCTTTTTCCTCTTCCCTGTTTTGAAGTTTAAAGGGATAGATTTCTTCAGGATCGTATGCCCGAGATATTCTCTGCGAAAGAGTATGTTCTTGACCACAGTCGGTCTCCATCTGTATGGATCATCAAATACTCTGTGATTATTCTGTTCCGGGTGATACTTCGCAGTATAGGCTGAAGGTATCAGAATATTGTCGGCCTCAAGGATACGGGCGATCTCAGCATAGGTCTTCCTTTCTGAAGCAAGCTCAAAGATCCTCTTCACCACTTTGGAAGCGACCGGGTCCACAACAAGTGTCTGTTTATCCTCTGGCAGTCTGTTATATCCATAAGGGATGCTTCCGCTGCATCTTTTTCCTTCATTCATCCTTGCATCGAATACCGCCTTGATCTTGTTGCTGGTATCCTTTGCGTACCACTCATTCATGATATTGATGAATGGCGTAAAATCGTTAGCTGCTTCCTGTTCACTGTCAACACTGTTGTTTACCGCAATAAAACGGACTTCCTTCTGAGGGAAAAGAACCTCAGTATAGAAGCCCACTTCTAAGTAATTGCGGCCGAATCGGCTCATGTCCTTGACGATCACTGTGCCGATCTTGTCATCATGGATCTCCTGCAGCAGTGCCTGGAATCCCGGACGATTGAAGTTGCGTCCTGAGTATCCGTCATCTGTGAAATGCCGGATATTATCAAACCCGTTTCTCTTTGCGTAACTCTCCAGATAGTCCTTCTGGTTGGAAATGCTGTTGGACTCTCCCTGGTTCTCATCGTCCCGTGACAGTCTTTCATATAAAGCCGTCGCGCGGGCATCTTGTTTCTTAGCCATTTCATACCTCCTTCGTTAAACTTTGCTGAAGGCGTTGCGCCTCTAAGCAGATGTATAAAATGGTCTGTAAACAAGCTACCCCTTTGGGTCAAGGATTACCATTGAGCAGTTGCAGGACGGGCTTGCGCAGTTAAGGACATTCGGCAGAACATAGCCTCTGGTTTTACCTGCGCCGCTTCCTCCTACGACCATGATGTTCAGGTTCCTCCTGTGTTTATGGCCGTCAAAACCGATGCTGACATTCTGAGTGAGAATCTTGTTGTTTTCGTCAGGCTTCTGATGATATTTCCTGTTAACGGTCCGGGCATCGCCCCACTTTGCCGAACCGTGTTCTTCACCGCGCCGGTAATTGCGTCGTGTGGAAAACCATATTCCGACGCCCATGGCATACGCAAACAAGCAAAATAAAACAGCCTTCAGGCTGCCAGCTGTCCATTCTATATGCCAGGGCTCGGATAAGACCTCATCCATACGGGTAAACAGGTCAAATATGCTCCTGTTCCAGTATGGTGCGATCTTCAGGGCGATCCACACGACCGGCAGCGCACCGGCTGCTGCTATCAGGAGGTCGTCCCTGCGATCACCTCGCGTATTCGTATGATGCTCCTTTCTCAGCAACCATCAGATTCCTCGGTCCCTTCTCGATGATCTTCATGATCAGGTCATCTATCGGATCGGTGGGGCGTTTTTCTCTGATCTGCTGGTTGCGAAGGAGATTGAGAGCATTGATCAGTATCCCCTGCTCATACTCATCTATCTCCAACTTTCTTGTTCCCCTCACAGGCATCACCTCGCATCTCTGTTATCCTTGGCTTTGCTGCCGCGGTTGAGTTCGAGTGCCTCGCGCACTTTCTCATCGACTCTGTCGCAGGCGAACTTGATACGCCCAAGCTCGGCTCTGACCGCCTTTTCCTCTTTGCCTGGATAAGTCTCAGTCAGTTTGCTGAAGTCGACGTCCGGCGTATCAAAGCCATAATGCTTAACGAGGATATACGCAGCAAGCTCGGCCTCCGCCATGGTTTCCTCGCGGCCGTTTTCATGGAAGTCAGCAAGATGGTACATGGACACCTCCCTTGTGACAACAAACATCTTAGTCATCGGGTCAAGGCCTTCCTTCACCCTGATGAGTCTGTCATCCGGGTCATAGACCGCGAGTTCTCCATTCGGAAGATCCTGCACCTCTACGCTTGAAGGATATATGCCTGTGATCACTTCCGGCACTTTTCTGTAGCCCGGGCCCTCGATGTCGAAGTCTTTGATAGCTGTCTGCTTTACATCGAACATCTTCACGACTTTTGAGCCCATTCCGATGGTGCCGTCTTCCTTCTGGAATCTGTAAGAGCCAAGTGTTCTTAGCCCAGCTTCACCTTTCAGTACAGCAACGCCATCCGCCTTCCAGTCATCATAAGTTCTCACCCATGTCGCCTCCGGGTCCTGCTCCATGATAAGAAGCACATTGGACACAGAGTGTCTGAGGAGCTGTGCCTGCTTATCGGCATAGGCCTTGAGGCCGTCAGGTCTGATCAGTTTCTGCGTTGCAGCGGACAGCAGTTCAAACACCTCAGCTTTCTCCTGTCTTTTGAGTTCTGAATACTCTTCCGGAGCCATACTGCTTACGTCATTTCTGTCTGCCATATATTACCTTTCCTTTCCCGGCGCTCTGGGTATAGGCACCGCTTTAGCAGCATCCTTTGCTGCTTCAATACCTTTCGAGACCACATCCTTTGCTCTCTCCCTTTTGGCAAGCGCTATCTCAGCCTTGTACACTTCAAGCTTCTCCCTGACGGATGGCCTTTCAGTTTTCCCACGGTAGCCACTTGATCGGTCTGCCTGCGTTGAGCTTGGCGCGGACAGATGGTCTCGGTCTGTCTTTGCCAAAGAGGGGTTTACCTCCTGCTCCTCTTTTCTGGGTTCTCCCATAATGCGCCTCCCGGCTGAACGTTCAGCATCATCTATCGGTGGGAGAGTCCTCTCCGGATCAGGCTGTCCTTCAAGCAGTCCCTCCGGGTGTCCTCCGCTGAGCGCTTCTCTCACAGAATTGTTGTCCTTAGGAAAGATTCTGTCCTTGTCCCTCTGGACGTCCAGTGACACATCAGCCTTGTCTACAGTTGCAAGCCTGAATCGCTCTGTGATTCTCTGGATCTTGCTGGCATCCTCTGCTCTTGCAATTACGTCTACTGCTGCATTAGGATCCTTGTTATTACGGTCTTTCAGCACACAGTAGAGCACGCCGTAGCGTTTGGCCTCCTGTGAGAACTTAGCGAGGTCTTTGTTTGTGATCGTATAGACCTTGAGTTCCTTGCCGGACTTAAGCATGTTGGTCAGTCTCGCTTTGCCCTTGGTCTTCTTTTCTTCCTTGAGTGCGGCATACAGCAGCAAAGCAATGTTTTTGGCTCCGTTGCCGGATAACCTGGCCGCTACCTCAACACCTTCAAGTGACAGCCTCACTACCTGTTCAGCTGCATCTCCTCCCGGATTCATAGCATCAACTCCTTCCTGTTTCTAACGTTCTCTCTCCTTTTTCCGGTCCGCATCGACTATCCTGAGATTCTCTTCTACATGTGCCGATCTTTCACGGACCTCGTCACACACCTTCAGTTCGTGACGAAGCTGCCTGATTTCTGCCGTGAGCTCACGTATCCCCTCCTTAGCTTTGGCAATGTCCTCTTCTGGAAGCACGCGTTTGGCGACTCTTCTGAGTTCGTCGCGTTCGCTGCCAAGTTCAGTCATCCTCTCCTTTATATCCGCCACAGTCTGAGCCAGATCCTCATCTGTGCTCACATGGTACTTCGACAGCAGCTTAGCCTGTTCGGAGTACTGATCGCATTTCAGAAGATCCTCCTTCAGGACTATGTGAAGCTTAGTGGGATTCTGCGTATGCTTCGGTAATATGCCGAGCTCATAGCAATATCGCAGGTAAAGCCTCTCCAGTCCGCTGCGTCCCATGATGCGGTCGATACGCCGGCGCAGATTGTAGTTGTTGGGAATGCGGTACTGCTGTCTCAGCCTTTCAGTCCTGACTGACGGATCGTTTTCATAGATACGCCGCTCGATGCTTTCGCGCGTATACTCCTCACCGAGATTGTGCGTCCTGATAGACTTCTTCCATCCGGGCGGAGTCACGGTCCAGTACTTGCGGTTCGGATCAAACCTGTAGATATAGCCGCGCTTTCTGAGTTCCGCCTTGAACTCTTCAAGATTGAGGCTGAGTGATATAGACTCGTCGATTGCCTGACGCGCAACGTTATACCTTGTCGGCATCCCCGCCTTCTCCATGTTGTACAGGTACTGGCGCACCCCCTTTCCCTTAGGCTCTTCGACTATAGAAAGGCCTTGCTCCCTGCAGAGCCTGTCGGATGTCTCGCGCATCAATCGGTAAGTATCCTTGCAGTCGTGATAGCGCTTGCCATCCTTGAATGAAATCGAGTTCAGCACAAAATGGTTATGCAGGTGCTCTCGATCAAGATGGGTGGCAATGACTACCTGAAATCGGTCTCCCCAGAGTTCTCTTGCCAGCTGCACTCCGATCTCGTGTGCCTGCTCCGGAGTTGCTTCGCCGGGAGCGAAGCTCTGATAGCCATGGAAGGCAACGATACCACCTTCCTTGTTGAACCGCTTCTTGACTGTCAGAAATTCATCGCGTGCGTACCGCTTATTGCAGTTGAGCGTGCTAACGAAGAACTTCATCTGCGTCTTGTCTTCATGAGCTGCATACTCGATGACGTCCTCAAGTGCCTGCCTGGATTCCTCAGACATTTCGGGAGCTCCTTTCCCGATTTCAGGATTGGCGGTCTTCTCATCGTTCTGCACATAATCAATCGGCGCAGCAAAGCTCTTGCGTATTGGCCATATCTTCGTTACTGCCATTACACTTCCATCCTTTCCGGAGACAGACAGATCCTTTCAACAGCACTCTGAAGCATGTGCCACTTCTCCGCCTCCGCCTCAAGCAGCGCTATGGCATCGGGATCTCTCACTCGAGTCTCCAGACGCTCAAGTCTGTCTCCCATCTCTCTTATCAGATCCATTGCCTGATAGAATCTGTCATCCGGTGCAGGCCTCGGCGCATAACCCATAATCAGCATGCGAATGAACTGGTTGTGATCCATGCATGCAGCCTGAGCTTTCCTATGCAGATCTTCCTTCTCATCAAAAGTCAGATAGACCGGCACTCTGAATTCTCTTTTCCTCAATGGTATCTCCTCCTTTCCTTCAGTATGTGAGTGCTCACGCGAGCGCTCAATTCTCACGGGGTTTCAGGGGTACTTCCCCTGCATTCGCCGGTTGGTTGTGAGCACCAAAAGGCAGTGCTTGCTGTCAAATCGGCAGACGACTCCTATCGTGTCTGCGCGTTCTCCGGTGCCCTCGGCTCCGGCTCATACTTGACTGCTGTTATGCCCTTTTCCGACTTGAAAAACATCTCTGGAAGTTCAAACTTCTTTCGATATTTCTCCTCCAAGTCAGGTGGCAGCGACTCAAAAGTCTCGCTCTCGAGCGGTGCGTAGCAAATAAAAAACGGGCCAACGATTATATCCATAATCTGCCCGTCCTCATCCGCGATTGCCCTATTTGGCGGCATTCGATTCATTTTACCTTCCTCATTGCAGATAATTGCAATGTCATCTTCTCTCGGATCGTCACCGGTAAACGGCATATATTCCTCGATAAAGCCTCCCACAACTTCCTGCATTGACTTCAGATCAGTATCGATTTCTTTCACCTCGGCCAGTTCCCCCGGCCTACAGACGATCACTCTCATCACTCTTTTCTCTTCATTTTCAGCCTGCGTCATACATAAATGTCCTCCTTCTTCGGTTTGTAAGCATATAAAAAAGCGCTGCCGGTATTGGCAACGCCTGCATGTAGTTCTGAAAGTGTAAGGACAGATTTCTCTGTCAGTTTGTGATGTCCAGTTCCTTCACTACTTTTCCTTTTGTTGTGACGATCTGTATCTTCTCGAGCTTTATCATACGCTCTTTTGACAGCGGATCCGAATAATCATCGGTGTACACCGGAGTCCTCATGATGTTGTTATCCTTATGTGCTTTTCCGAAGCCATAGCAGATCGTGACCTTTGCAATGGTACCTGTATCATCAATATCGATCCACCAGTCACGCTGTCCGTAGTAATTCGGGATATCTACCTCGATCACAAGCTGATCGTTCTCGATCTTCATCTCCTTTACCTGTTCAGGTTTGCTGATCTCTGCTGACCAGCCAAAAAAGAGATAAATAACACCAATCAGCAATACTGCCAGTACCGCGATCACTCCCTTCAGCTGCTTTGCTTTTTCTCTGAGCTTTTTGCTTTCATTCGTATCATTTGCAATCTTCTCTACCACGTCCGTATCTCCTTTCAATAGTGTATCCAAAGAAATATTCAACTCTTCGGAGATCTGAACGATGATCTGGAGATCCGGATAGTTCTTGCCGGTTTCCCAATTGGACACGGCAGATCTGGATACAGCCAGTCTGTCGGCCATATCCTGCTGGGTCATCCCGATCTCTATCCTGCGCGCCTTGATTTGTTCTCCAATATTCATTGTTCCCGCCTCCTTGGCCACACTATAACGAACGTTGAAATCATTATAAAGCGAGGCGCGCTTACACTCAAGGAATCGCAATGTCAGCATCTCTGACATCCTGCTTTTCGCTGCAAATATAAAAAAATTATGAAATCAGCGGAGCCGTTTTAAGTTCATTTAAGGGATATGTTCTATCCTATTATTGTCAACAGAGACAAATAATCTTCTTCATAAACCTTCTTACAAACAATGACATGTGCAACCCTACAGAGCAACAAGGATGCTCCGCAGGGCTGTTGTCATTTTATGGCTATTTTTCATCTGGGACAATCATATCTGGCTGCACCCATCTTCCTTGACCTGCCTTGCTGACATAAAGCCATAAGATAATCATTGTAATCTTTTCCAACCGGAGGCGGTTCGTCTATCGTTTTATAGTTGCAACGCAATTGCAACGATATATTTTCCGTTGCACTCCTGCCGGCAAAATCATTATCAAGATGCAGTGATATCGTTTCCACTTCCGGATGATTCTGCAGCATGTTTTCCAAAGCTACGGGGAGCTTGCATATGGTTTTGTCTGATCCCGGTGCATACACACCGCCAAGAGATATCATTGGATCTGCGATCCATCTTCCTGTCTGTTCGTGTATCACAGTCATATACGACAGAAGATCTATCGCACTTTCAAAGACATGCAGGTTCCTGCCATCGGCATTTGTTCTAAAGGAATATCTCTTATCCGAGCCGGCAGCTTCACCCATAAGTCGAAGCTCATTCGTGGATCTGTAGCTCGCATATTTGGCGATACCATGTTCATCAAACCCTACGAACACGCAGTTATGATATGGCAGAGACTCGAACAGAACGCCTCTGTGTATGCATGCATCTATGAGATCCCTGTCTATTCCCCGGCCTGTAAGATACTTTATGACCTCCCGGTTCGTTTCAGATTTCTCCGGCAGAAGCAACTTTCTTTCTGCATTACGATTATCTTTACTGCAAATCTTGGGAGTTACGTTCTGAAAATCTTCGGAATTATCAATCAGTATTTTCATCGCATCCGTGAACTGCATGCCTTTAACTTTTACCAAATAGTCTAGGGCTGAAGTGCCCCCGAAGCCTCTGCTCCACCACATCCATTTGCCATTGGATATCTTTAGACTGTCGTGTTCCCGGGTGCAGTAGGTATCGCCCCTGACATGAATCAGCTCGGTTGGTTCGTATGTCTGCAGATATGTCAACAGATCTATCGACCGTGCGGCCT
Organism: Anaerovoracaceae bacterium; assembly: GCA_045112795.1. Taxonomy (GTDB): domain Bacteria; phylum Bacillota; class Clostridia; order Peptostreptococcales; family Anaerovoracaceae; genus Crickella. The sequence continues at coordinate 10,837 of JBGUIG010000125.1, forward strand.
TTATCTGTTCTTCTGTGTAAAAAGCCATGAGAGTCACCTCGCTTCCTCTCGATGTCCGTGGTTCTGCTCACGCTTTACCTGCTTCTCCAGTGACTTATCTATGTCTGTTATCATCTCATCGGCAGCGGATCTGATCCGTTCAAGTGATGCCTTGAGTTCCTTCGTCTCCTTGCCTGAGCTCCATCCCGCTACGTAACTGAAGGAATAATCCGAGGAGTCCAGTCCATAGTGCTGGCATATCGTGTATGCAATACTTTCTGCTTCGACCTCCTTAGTTCGCCTGTCTGAAGAGTAGTCTTTATCAAGATGCTCCTTTGCGTGAAGCTTCTCATGCGCCATTTCGTGGATCATCGTCTTGATTGTCTGAAGTTGGCTCATGTCTTCCTTGATAACGATCTTTCTCTCGGCATCGCTGTAATAGCCCTTTGCACCGCCATGGATATCCTCTACATAAATCGGGACAGGGCAGATCTCAGTAAGCGCATTGAACAGTTTCCTGTAACCATTCACATCTCCGGTAAGCTCATCCACCCCTATCGACGGTAGATCCGGACCATCAGTCTGGCTGATATCAAAGGTTGTGACTACCTTGAATCCCGTCTTCTCTTCTGTCTTCGGATTGCCATGTTCATCCTTCTCATCAAGCTCGATCTTATACTTGCACGGAGCTATGATCTTGATCCCCTTCTCACCTTTACGCACCTGCCTGCCATGGTCGCGCTGCCAGCTGGTGTAGCTCGCACATAGGCTCGCATCAGGCCGCTGCAAGGCAATAAGAAGCGTGTTGTTCAGGCTGTAGTTATGGAATTTGCTCATGCAGTTCAGATACGCCTTATAGGCATCGCTCTCGAAAACCGCCTTGACTCCTGCTTCCAGCTGCTCCGTGATTTCCTTTATTCTTTCCTTACGTGATTTATCCGGGCTTCTGTTTTTATAGTTCTTTTTCATATAGTGACCTCCGATCCTGACAAAATAAAAAACCGCTGGCATCATTGCCAACGGCGATGTAGTCATGATTCCCAATTTTATTTAGTCGTAAATCGTATAGTCGCGTTCAAATAACTCTTCGCTGATTTGATCATGCAGGACTTCTTCAGGCACCTTATCGAGCAGCTTCTCTGTAATGAACTTCTTGCTCTTCTGCGCATATTTCGGCATTTTGTTTTTTGCCAGTATATGCGAGAATTCAGATTTCCAGAGCAGACTCATCTTGTTCTTGATCTTGGCCTTTGGATTAGACCTTGCCTCCCTCACCCGATAGAAGTCAACCTCGCCTTTGATCAGCTCCACAGATATGATCCCCCAGTATGCAGGGACATGTTCCGCGGCATGCAGTGCGTGAGTCGATCCAACTACTAGATAGTTCTCATCATAGTATTTATCATAGTTTTTGACCTGAGCCGAAAGCCTGGTGTAACTGTCAGCATCGCTTTTGATCTCAATTCCGCAGATCTTATTCGGAAGCACCATGACTACATCAGCCCTTGCTTTGCCGGTGACTTTCTCCTCAAGGAATCTCACCTTGCCGTAATACTGTTCAAGATAGTCAAATAGTGGCTCGCGTATATCTGCATCAAGAAGAACTCTTTCCTTCATTCTAAATATCCTGTCACCTACAACTGCCGATTTGTTTGATTCTTTTTATGCCTTATTGTTTCCCAGGCTTCATCTTTTTAGCATCCGGATATTCTTCAACAACCATCATATAGAGGATTTCCAGATCATCGCTGTGGTCCTCTTCACGATCCTTGTAATCCAGCTTTTTCAGTAATATCCATTCAAAAGAGTCGGGATCTGCATTATATGACCTTTGCATTTCCCTGTTCGGCCATGATCCGAGTTTTAGCTGGAACGATGTGCTGTTATAATCCGCTTTTACATCCTTCGACTTAGCGATCCACATCTTGTCGCCGCTCTTCCAGCACACGATTCCCATATCAGGATGCCGGTTTTCGTACTGTTCCCTTAATTCTTTTCTTTTGCTTTTATCCATTTCGTCCCCATGTTTTCTGCAATTCATCACACCTCTACAAACGAGAATTTGTTCATTTAACTTCCGATTTACTCTTCCTCAGGATATTTCAATCCCCATTCATTTCTAAGCCTTGTCATAATATCCATTA
>JBGUIG010000126.1:0-2215 GCA_045112795.1 Anaerovoracaceae bacterium
TTGCTATCCTGATCCTGACATTCCTTTCCGGACTGTTCTGGCTGTTCTGGTACCTGCTGTACATGCCTGTATACTATGAGTTCGGTCCTGCATCACAAGGTGGTATGGGATGGGCAAACTGGATGCTCGGAGCAAACTTCGAGATGCCTACAGCTTGGTTCGACTCAATGAACGGACTGCTCTGCATCTTCCTGGCACCTACATTTGCTGCACTCTGGAACAAGCTCAGCAAGAAGGACAAGGACCCATCAATGCTGACAAAGACAGCTCTCGGTATCATGCTTCTCGGTTTTGGTATCGCTATGATGGTTGTTGGTGCTGGCGTTTACAACAGCACTGGTAAGCCTGTAGGCGTATGGCTCATCATCATGACAGCAATCTTGATGACTGTTGGTGAAATCATGTTCTCACCTCTCGGCAACTCATTCATCAGTGAGTACGCACCTAAGAAGTATCTGGGAACACTCCTCGGAGCATGGCCTCTGATCATCTTCTTCGCTGGACTTGCTTATGGACCTCTGTACAATGCAATGAGAGTAAACTTCTCCAGATCATTCCTGATCGCTGCTATCATCGTATTCGCAGCAGGCGCTCTGATGATCTTCTTCAAGAACAAGTTTGAGCTCATGGTCAATGGTACAGAAGAGCAGAGAAAAGAGCTTGAAGCAGCTGAAAATATGTAATAATCAAAATAATACATATTAAATCGTATAACCTGCCGTGTAATGCGGCAGGTTATTGATTCAAGTCAGTTTTTTAAGAATTAAAGCAACCCAATTATGCGCAATCTTATGCTATACGCACAGTAAGGGAGAATTATATGTTTGGAAAGAAAACAGCTGTTATTTATTTCTCACGTTCAGGAGTTACCAAGGGTTTAGTTGAGAAATTCCCTCTTGAGGAAGGCGACAGGACAATAGAGCTTATTCCGGCTGTCCCGTATCCGAAGTCATATCTCAAAACTCTGGCAAGAGCTAAAGCGGAGATAGAAGGCAATGTTTCTGTTGATCTTGTTAATCCTAAACAGGATCTCAGTAGTTATGAGAGGATTCTTATCGGATTTCCTATATGGTTCTGGACATGCCCGAAGGCTGTAACCTCTTTTATCAGTGAAAATAATCTGAAAGGGAAGACCATATACCCATTCTGTACAAGCGGCGGCATACAGATTACAGAAGCTGCAGACGAAATCAAGCGCACAGCAGATGGGGCAATTGTCAAAAGAGGAATGAGATTTAAGAAGTATTCCGAAGAAGCCCTGGCTAAGTGGCTTGATCAATAAAATGAGCACATTTCTGCAGCTGATAACACTAAGGAGTAATTTCAATGAAGAAGGAAATCGTAGAACTCAGAAAGCTGATGGCAGAAAAGGGCATAGACGCATACTATGTACCGTCAGGAGACTATCACAGTTCAGAGTATGTAAATGACTATTTCAAATCACGTGAATTCATGTCTAATCTTACAGGTGAGTCCGGTGAACTGATTGTTACTCAGGACGGAGCATGGCTGTGGACAGACGGCAGATACTTCCTGCAGGCTGAGCAGCAGCTCGCAGGCACAGGAATCGAGCTCATGAGAATGGCAGAGCCGGGTGTTCCGACCGTTGAAGAGTTCATGACTGAACTTGTCAGGAAACACAACGAAGAAGAGCCGGGCAAGAGCTTTACACTCGGATTTGACGGCAGAGTTGTTCCAGGCAGCTTTGTATCCACTTCAGACAGAATCTTCGGAGAATTTGACAATGTAATGATCAAATGGGATGAAGACCTTGTCGACAAAATCTGGAAGACAAGACCTGAGCTGAAGCCATCTGAAATCTATGAGCTTCCGATTGAGTCTGCAGGAAAGACAGCAGCAGAGAAGATTGAGGAAGTCAGAGCAGAAATGAAGAAGGAAGGTGCTGATTATCTTCTCATCACAGACCTTATGGAATCTGCATGGCTTCTTAATCTGCGTGCTTCTGATATCCTCTACACTCCTGTATTTTTCTCATATATGATTATCACTCAGGACAGTGTAAAGCTCTATGTAATGGACGGAGCACTTAAGAACGGACTTCCTGAAGACCTTTCATACGTTGAAGTCTGCAATTATGATGACATATACAAAGACGTAGCTGATCTTCCTGAAGACCGCACGCTGTGGCTTGATCCCGCATCAACAAACTATGCGCTTTACCTCAGCATACCTGAAGGCATGAAACTCCATGAGG
>JBGUIG010000127.1:0-9785 GCA_045112795.1 Anaerovoracaceae bacterium
TTCAGTTTCTTCGCTCTTCAGTTGGTCGAGACACGGCAACAGAATACCGCTCAGCCTCGAAGCCCTGTCTTCTGAATCGCACGCGGGCCTGATAACAATGAGCCTGCGTTTTTCTGTAATACCATCAGTAGTTCTGCTGCAGGTCCCATCACCTGATGTCACAGAGCCTGATGTATGAATCTCTGATCCTCTCATATAATTTATCCGGAAGTTCCGGATCCTCGTAGTCCCAATTATCCCCGTTAAATCTGCTCCTGATTCCCAGGAAAGCTCCTCTGTTCTCATCCCCCAGATACAGCGAGCCGTAATTCCACTCTCCCCTGAGTGTCAATAGTATGGATATTGCCGCCGATGACATAGCCGGTGCAATATATGGCTTGAATCCAAGTGCCCTTACTTCCAGATTGGCCCCCGTTGCCAGCTCTGTCAGTTCACGGGACAGCTCATCGTCATAGTTCTCAATACTGTTGGCGATGACAAGATCCTGCCCGTGCGGTCCGAAAGCCCTTCCTTCGGCAGCATACATGCTGAATCTCTCGTCCCTTTCAGCATAATATGCAGCCCGGGCATTCATAACTCCGAGGCCGTACCCCCTGAATTGCCACGGTCTGAGTCCTGATGCATCCATGAATGCCGCGCACAGATTGTCGACCGGATCACTTACCACCGCGACCAGCCCTTTATACGCTGCCTTGCGAGCCAGTTCAGCATAATGCCCTATGATCTCGCGGTTGGCATCGAGCTGAGCCATCCTGACATCGAAGTCAGGATCCTTTTCTCTTCCGAGATCCGGCACTCCTCTGCTGGCGCAGAAAATAAACACATCAGTATCGAACAGCTCACCCTCAGTCACTATCCGCACAGGCGGCAGCTCAGGCTCGCAGTCAGGATACCTGATCTGATTGATCTCGCGCACAAGCCGTTCGCAGTTCTCCGGTCTTATATCACAGATACCGATCTCAGAAATAACATCAGATCCCATCAGCCTGAGACCGATCAGCATCGTCGTGCCTACATCGCCCAGCGCAAGTATGCTGACCCTGTGCTTTTCACCCGGGCGTACCGGGTGTCCCGCCAGAGGTACCGCTTCAGTCACCCCGATTTCCTTAATAAGTTCACTGATACTGTGCATATTACTACTTAATACCCCCGCTATTCTGATTTCTGCTTATCCCTTGACAGATGCAGCCTCTTGGCGCGCTTTATATCGCTCTCAAGATACACGCTCGGAGCCGCATTCTCGTCATACAGAAGCCCGTCACCGTAATCCGGTCTTCGCGGATTGGTGATGACCGCGCCGAGCCTTCCGAGTGTAAGCTGCTTCTCGAACTCAGCCTGGTACTCCTGTTCGATGACCTTCATGATGTCTCTTGCATTCTCGAGACAGGTCATCGAATACTTGAATGCTGCTTCCGAATCTCTGCCGCCGACAAAGCTGTATGACGTATATGGCATGATGATATTGATGGAAGCATTTCTGTCCCCTGATTCGAAGCTGTCGCCTCCGATGAACGGATAGCAGTCTCTCTCATTAAGCCACATTGTGATTACCGGAATGAAATACGCACCGTCGACAGCTCTGCGGCTTATCGTCATCTCATCCCGCGCATTTCCGGTGAGAAGTCCGACTATAACTTTGCGCACATTGACATCATTGTCCCTGAGTATAGGGTCGATTCTCTTCATTCTCTGTCCGGAATGCAGAAGGTCGTCTATCAGGATGACGTCCCTGTTGAAAGATTTCAGTGTCCGCACCTGATCTTCAAGTCCGGCGTATCCCGGAGCTTCTCTGATTGAGAAATCCCGCACTGATTCACTGATGAATTTTTCAGTCCTCAATGCTTTGGTTACTGTGTTCGGGACCACAACGTCCGAAAGAGCTTTGCCGAAAGGCACAGCCATGTACGGGCCCCTCCTCTTCTTCGGATCAGGTATTACTGATACGTTGTTCTCCCGGGCCACCATATCCATGATCTTGCTGTATACAGCGCTTGTATTGAACGAAAGTATGAGCTTGCCCGGGTACAGTTCGCAGAATGTTCTCAGCATGTTATTGTGAGCGTCATCCATAGCCCTGAGGACTCTCGGATTCTTATTAAGCGGCGCTTTAATAACAGTCTCAACATCGCGGAACAGTATTATAGGAGCGGTCATGTCAACGGCATATACCGGGTTGTCATGGTCTTCGGAAATATTGACAAATCCCTGTCTTCTGAGCACATCTGTAACTGCAGGACTGAGACCGGCCGAATCAGCCGGATGGTATATTACGTAACCGTAGTCCTTGGCCAGCATATCCGTAAGGATCTCAGTCAGAAGAATCTGTCCGAGATTGGAGATATCGCGGTTTCTACCGAAATAAAATGCGCTGATTATGCCGATAGAACCGTTTGCTGTTCTTCTGATATGTCTTGTCAGATCTGAATCTCCGAATTCGAAGAGCAGGTCTTTTCTGTCGATTCTCCTGCCGGACGCGAATGCACACACTTTACTGCTGCCGCGGACGCTCTTCTCTATATAGAGAGTTCTGACGCTCGGACGCTCTATAAATTTTGCCAGTGAATCATAGTCATATCCTCTGGCGGTCAGTTCGCTCCTGAGCTCACGGACTGCTTTGCAGTTTCTGTGTTCATAGTCAGAGATATGCAGATCTCTCGCCTGCAGCTCATGCTTGTATGCCGGCTGGCGGATATAGAAATTGTTCTCGTATATGTAATTCTGAACGACAGGATCGAGGAGTGTGGATATATCCCTGCCCAGGTCTATGTTCTCTCTGATCCTTGTCGAACTTATGTCCTCGTAAAATTTCTCCAGTGTAAGATTTATGACTTTGCCTCTGACCGGATAAGCATCCTGCGACACATGATCTGTCTGCTTTGCCTCGCGCGCGAATACGATGTGATTAAATGAATGAATCGAGTTCTTCTGAGGCTTTGCCTTATAACTTGAGGCATTTCTGATAACATCAGATCCGACTGCTATGTAAAGCTCCCTGTCCTCAAACAGGCTGCGAAGTCTCCCCAGGTCTTCGGGATTTGCGATGTTGACCGGTATGTCGTCAGGGAATATATACATATCTGTCTCAGCCGCAATTGACATGGACAGAATCTCTTTTCTCAGCATGTGAGGAAGCGTTTTCTTCGACCATGAGAACTCATCCAGAGCCAGATACACCTCATATCCCATGTCACGTATAGTACACGCGATTGCTTTGTGCCCGAGGCTGAACGGGTCAAATGTGCCCGGGAAGAAAGCTGCTTTCTTCCTGCTTTCAAGGCCGAATTCTCTGACTTCTGCGATGTATTCGGATATAAATCTGTATATCCCGCGGAGAGCCGCTGCGTTATTGCAGAACTCCATAGCGGTTTTTTCAGAATCACTGTCAGGTATAAGCGTCAGAATGCGCTTGCCGGTAAGTGATAGGATCATCCGCTTATCCTCGTACGGCATGGGCCTGCTCAGGAAAACTCTCTCTGCAAGTGTGCGGAAAGCTTCCTGCGAGATCGATTCTTTGTAGTGCGCTACACCTTTCATGAGAAGGCCTGTCAGGCGTTTTACCAGATCCTCCCTGCCGGCCTGATCCTTATAATCAGCAAGCTCACAGAAGTGCTCAAGAATTATGGATATAGTGATCAGCGAAGCTGATGCGGTCTTAACGTTGCCCGAATTCAGGTTGCCCTCGAGGTTGCCGATGACCTCATCTATCTCGCTCTCAGGCAGACGGAGAATAATTCTGCCCAGGTAGTCAGGAATCAGACGTGAGAACTGGTAGTCTTCTATTTCAAGGCCGTTGTAAAGCTCGACCATGATCTCGTTGCGCTGATATGCCGGCATTATCTCTATGAGGGCAAGAAGAGCTTCGCCGGCTTCCCTTCTTACAGTAACAGTCTCACTGACCTTGATAAGATTTACAAAATGCGCAGCTATGTGCATTCTGACATTGCTGTCAGCGGTTCTGGCGATATCCGCCATATATCTTATATTGGCCGCTTTGAGTGTCCAGGATGTCTGGAATTTGAGGTCATCGAGGAACATTGCCGACAGGAAGCTTTCACGTTCTTCCTCCGTAAATGACTCCGGAAGTCCCATCAGAGCACGCCTTCTGCTGAGTATGCTGCCGTCAGAGTCCCCTTCGAATTTCTCCAGCAGATTGAGCGCAAGCATGTCGATGCTGCCTGAATATCTGCCCATAATCGCATCAGCATATGATACTGCCCTGGTCCTGAAGCTGTCAGTGCAGCTCAGATTGCCTGCCTTAAGTGCCGAATTCAGCACAGCCATTGTCATTCTTTCGCTGCGGCCGGTATCATCAAAGATTATTTCAAGTACCGCAAAGTACCTTGGCAGGAACTGCCTGGAGCAGCTTGAAAGAGCCGACTCGACAAAGAAGTCCAGACTCTGAATGATCCAGTGTCTGTGTCTCTCTGTAAGCCTGGAGGAAGGCGAAAGCATCTTTCTGAGATACATCTCGAACATCTCCAGATTAGTCGTTGTCTCATCCAGCTTAGGTATATCTTCAGGCAGCTCTTTGCGGTAGTTCTGCCTGAAAGTTGCTGTGATCTGTCCCATCTGACGTGCAGACTGCTCTCTGACGTCACTCTCCCTGTTCATCAGCTGATCATACAGGAATCTGAGGGTAAGAGCTTTCTGGTCTTCAGTCATATATGTGGAATACTTACCCAGAATAGTGATGTACGTTCTGAGATTTCTCCAGTTTGTCTCGCCGCGCGCATCTTCAATAAGACGGGCAAAATCATTTCTGTTGTTGAAATACCGCATCAGCCGTATGTTGTGCCCGACTGACTTAAGTTTCAGCTGAGTGATTATATCGTCGCCCTGAATAAGAGACATCTCTCTTCTGATGCGCTGAGGTGTGTCCTGCCGGTATCCGGTTCCTTCTGCCGGCAGCCTTGTGATGACACCATCTTCAAGCCCGAAATCCTCAGGGAGATCAGTCTCTGCGCCAAGCTCTTTCATGTAGTCTTCGAAGTCTTTGAGACGGGCATAGACTTTCTCATACCTGTGTTTTTTGGCTTCATCAACATTGTCCAGCTTGCTCAAAATGACATCAAAGGCTTCGTCAAGTGTATAGAAGTGGATTATCTCACGCTTTTCCTCATCCCTTGTGCTCTTTACTCTGAAGTCAGCATAGATCAGAAGAAGAGACTCTGCTGACAGATTCTCAAATTCGAGATCCCAGGTCGAGTGGTTAGCTGCTATATGTGCTATCTCAGGAAGACCGTTCTCCGTGAGACAGTAATCTGTGTAGTAGTAATGAAGATACGGAACTCTCCGCTCTTCGCTCTTGCGGCATCCGTATTTGCCTATGTCATGGCTCGCAGCCGCAGCAGAAGTAAGCGCCACATCAACAGGCGTGCCGGCGCTTTTCAGCTGCCTTGCCATGTATGTGGCAATGTAGTGTACCCCTGATATATGTCCCAGCGTGTTGAACGGAGTCACCTCAGTACCCAGACGCATGAATTCATATATGAAATTAGCCCTGACCAGCCTGTGCATTCTGATGTATTCGGATGCGCAGCGTTCGGTCTGCGCTTCACTGTCTGTCATCATAGTCATGTCCAGAGTAGGATCAAAACTGCAGACTTTCCGCTCATATGTGTATACCGCTCTCAGGAGAGTAAGGGCAGTCAGCCTTCCGGTCCTGAACTCTTCAGAGTCATCCGGGAGACCCAGGTGCGGATAAACAACCCCGCGAATGTACATATAACAATGAAGAGCCCACCCCTGTTCAGGAGTAAGGCTCATCTCTTTAAGGCATACTGCGCCCGCTTTTAATATTTTCTCAGCCTTAATACGGCCGTTTTTGTCTGAATACGACAGGATCATATCAGCCAGGTACCGCAGGTCAGGCATCCTTTCCTGCATCTGGCTTTTTTTCAGGCCGCACGAAGACAGATATGCTCTGTCTGTAAAAGCGGATAGTATTTCCCTGTACAGTAATTCCCCTCTGTCCATATACCCTCTCTAGTCCTATTCCATCTCGACTGTCCCCGGCGGTTTGCTTGTCAGATCATAGAATACTCTGTTGACGTGACTTACCTCGTTGACGATTCTGGTCATAGTCCTCTGCAGGACTTCCCATGGGATGTTGGCAGCTTCTGCTGTCATGAAGTCTGATGTGATCACCGCTCTCAGAGCAATTGCATAATCGTAAGTTCTGAAATCCCCCATGACTCCGACTGTCTGCATATTGGTAAGAGCTGCGTAGTACTGGCTGATTTCCCCCGCCAGTCCCGCTTTGTCTATCTCTTCTCTGTAGATGGCATCAGCATCCTGAACTATCTTAACCTTATCGGCTGTAACTTCTCCGATGATCCTGACTCCGAGACCAGGTCCCGGGAAAGGCTGTCTGCTGACAAGGTATTCCGGAAGTCCGAGTTCTCTTCCTAGCTGTCTGACTTCATCCTTGAACAGCATTCTCAGCGGTTCGATTATCTCTTTGAAATCCACATAGTCCGGAAGTCCTCCGACATTGTGGTGTGACTTGATGACTGCCGACTTGCCGAGACCGCTCTCGATGATATCCGGATAAATTGTGCCCTGCGCCAGATAGTCAACCGCGCCGATCTTCTTGGATTCTTCCTCGAATACTCTGATGAATTCCTCACCAATAATCTTGCGCTTTCTCTCAGGCTCTGTAACGCCGGCCAGTTTCCTGTAATATCTCTCAGCTGCATTGACCCTGATGAAATTGAGATCAAACTTGCCTTCCTTGCCGAATATAGACTCTACTTCGTCAGCTTCGTTCTTTCTCATCAGGCCGTGGTCAACAAATACACATGTGAGCTGAGGACCGATAGCCCTTGCGAGCAAAGCGGCAACTACCGAAGAGTCGACACCTCCCGACAATGCGAGAAGGACTTTGCCATCGCCGACTTTTTCTCTTATGGCCTTGATCTGTGTCTCAGCATATGAGTCCATCTGCCAGTCCTGAGCACATCCGCAAACCTTCAGCACAAAGTCACTTATGAATTCGGCACCGTGCTGTGTATGGTTGACTTCAGGATGGAACTGGACAGCGTAGAATCCTCTTTCCGGATTTTCCATAGCTGCAACCGGACAGTCATCAGTATATGCAGTAACAGTAAAACCTGCAGGCGGCTCTTTGATGTAATCTGTGTGGCTCATCCAGCAGATATTGATCTCATCAGCAGTTCTGAGAAGCCCGTTTCTGTTTGTCACAGTAACAGCTGTTCTGCCGTACTCACTGGTAGGTGCAGATGCGACTTTGCCTCCGAGCCTGTATGCCATGAACTGTGCACCATAGCATATTCCGAGAATCGGTACTCCTAGTTCGAATATTCCGTCATCGATCGACGGTGCTCCTTCTCCGTATGCGCTCTGAGGTCCGCCTGTGAAAATGATTCCCTTAGGATCGAATCCGCGGATGTCATCAAGGGTGACTGACTCAAAGCCTTTGATCTCTGAGTACACACCGCATTCTCTGACTCTTCTGGCGATCAGCTGATTGTACTGCCCGCCGAAGTCAATTATGAGTATTCTGTTAGTCATGTAGTTCCTTTCGTATATGATCAGTCTTCCTGTCAAATAATCTGTACTTAAGAAATATTACTCTACAGTTACTGATTTGGCAAGATTTCTCGGCTTATCTACGTCAAGTCCTTTGGCTACACTGGTGTAATAGCCGAGAAGCTGAAGAGGTATCACAGACAGACTTCCGAGGAAATGCTCATCTGCCCGAGGTACGTAAATTGTGAAGTTGACTGAGTCTTCCACACTGTAGTTTCCGTTGCTGGTGACTCCCATCAGGTAGGCGCCTCTGGCTTTGCACTCTGCCATATTGCTGACAGTTTTCTCGAGAAGTTCTCCCTGAGTCAGCACGCCTATTACGAGCATTCCGCTTTCTATCAGGCTTATCGTTCCGTGCTTGAGCTCTCCTGCTGCATACGCCTCGCTGTGGATATAGCTTATTTCTTTCATTTTGAGGCTTCCCTCGAGGCTTATAGCATAATCAAGTCCGCGTCCGATGAAGAATACATCGTGAGCATTTGAATATTTCGATGCAAACCACTGTATGCGTTCTTTGTTTTCAAGCACCCTCTCTATCTTGTCAGGCAATGCCTGCAGCTCTTCGATATAGTAGCTGTAATCGCTTTTGTCCAGCTTGCTCTTGGCATCTGCCAGGGCAACAGCTACTGTATACATCGCAGCAAGCTGTGTACTGTATGCTTTAGTTGTCGCAACTGCTATCTCCGGTCCAGCCAGTGTATACAGCACATTATCAGCCTCTCTTGCGATAGTCGATCCTACGACATTAACTACAGCCAGTGTTTTGATACCGTTTTCTTTTGCTGCTCTGAGTGCAGCAAGTGTATCTGCAGTTTCGCCTGACTGTGAGATGATTATTACAAGAGCGTTCTTATCCAGAATCATCTTTTTGTATCTGAACTCTGATGCCAGCTCGGCTCTTACCGGTATCTCAGCAAGATCTTCGATTACATACTGTCCTACCATACCTGCATGCCACGCAGAACCGCATGCCGCTATTCTTACTTCACTGACATTTTTCAGGAACTCTTCAGTGAGCCCCGCAGCTGTCAGATCGATCCTGCCGTCCTTGATAATGCTTGCCAGAGTATCCCTGACTGCTTTTGGCTGCTCATGAATCTCTTTGATCATGAAGTGCTCATAACCGCCCTTTTCAGCAGCCTCTGCATCCCAGGAAATATGAGTGCTTTTCATCTCGACCTCATCTCCGTTCAGGTCGAAGAAGTGAGCCTCTCCCGGCAGCAGACGGACTGACTGCAGATTGTCTATATAGTAGATGTCCCTGGTGTATTTAAGTACAGCCGGAACATCTGATGCCAGGAAAGTCTCGCCGTCAGCAACACCTATTACCATAGGACTGTCTTTTCTGGCTGCGTATATTTCTCCCGGATAATCTTTGAACATCAGGGCCAGCGCATACGAACCGCGCACACGTACCATCATACGGTTGATGGCATCAATCGGCCCTATTTTATATTTCTTGTAGTAATAATCGACCAGCTTTATAGCAACCTCAGTGTCTGTTGTACTGTAAAAAGAGTAGCCATGACCCAGAAGTTTGGTTTTGAGTTCTTCATAATTCTCAATTATTCCGTTGTGGACGCCCACGACATCCGACTCAACCGGTCCCGAAGCTGATCCTGTGGCATTTCCGCTAACATGAGGATGAGCATTGGACTGCGATGGTTCCCCGTGTGTAGCCCACCTGGTGTGGCCTATACCGCAGGTTCCCGGCAGGGTTTTTCCGTAATCTGTTTTTTCGGCAAGATTTCTGAGCTTTCCTGTTGATTTCACAACTTCAGCCAGCGATTCACCGTCGCGTACCGCCAGTCCCGCTGAATCATATCCTCTGTATTCCAGTTTTGACAGCCCATTGAGAAGCACAGGAGCCGCCTGCTGTCTTCCTGTAAATCCGACTATTCCGCACATATCATTTCTCCTTTTTACCGGCTGCTCTTACAAATTCCCTGAAGACAGGATGGGCTCTGTTAGGTCTGCTCTTGAACTCCGGATGATACTGAACTCCGACATAGAAGCTGTTTTCAGGAAAAGCGACAGATTCGACCAGCCTGCCGTCCGGCGAGGTTCCGACAATCTGCATACCTGCGGCAGTAAGCTCCTCCCTGAAATCGTTATTGACCTCGTAGCGGTGTCTGTGTCTCTCGCTGATGCTTCCGGTACCGTAAATCTTTTCCAGCACAGAGCCCGGTTTGATACTGCATGGATATGCACCGAGTCTCATTGTGCCTCCCTTA
>JBGUIG010000128.1:0-3802 GCA_045112795.1 Anaerovoracaceae bacterium
GTAGCCCTTCCTGAGCAAACAGCTATGAAGTGGACTCAGGGATTTGCCGGCAAAGCTGACTCTGTTTCAGCAATCGATTGCAAATCAGTGAAGGAACCGGCACAGACTCAGATGAATCGCGAGATCAATTACTTTCTCTCTTATTACGGACACCTCAGGCCGGCAGCTTTTATTGCTTACGACCGCCAGGCATACAAAATGAGAGACTGCAGTCCTGAGCTAAATTCAGCCGGCGGTCATGATCAGGATTTCCGAGTGACTTTCGATGAGAACATTCTGTTCCGTGATTATGACCTGTCTCTTACATCTGATGTTTATGGCGAAAGAGTTCTGGATGAGGATAAAGTGCTGATGGAGCTGAAGTGCTCAGGCGGCATTCCGCTGTGGATGGTCAAAGTGCTTTCTGAGGAAGGGATATATAAGACATCTTTTTCGAAATATGGCACCGCTTATTCTCTCTATATACAGCCGGAAATCTGCAAAGCATCTCAGGCAAAAGCTGCCGCTGCGGCTTTATCGGCCGAGGCGGGTACTGAGCGCCATTCCTCAAGAAGCCGCAGATATAATAACCGCAGCGGCAGAAAGCACGCCTCTTTCGGATTTCACTTTTTGGGAGCATAGTTTGAGAGCATAACTAAAAAAGACTCTGTGGACCTCGCTTATGAGGAAACAGAGTCTTGTTTTCTATATATCCAGTATATACATGCCGCCGACGTTAATCAGGTGTGTGCCTGACGGATGTTCGGATTCTCTTTTTTTCATTGGATCGTATTCCCGGTGAACGTGACCATAGCAGTGGTACAGTGGCCTCAGGCTTTCGATCAGGTCGTTAAAGCAGGCAAAGCCTCTGTGCGGCAGGTCGTCGAGGTCTCCGTGTCCGAGGCTCGGTGCGTGGGTCAGCAGGATGTCGATTGGTCTGCTGGCAGGTGTGTCGCTGCTTGCTGGTGCTGCTGGCTGGTTCGGGACCTGTGTTCTGATAGAGGAGGTATAGTTTCTCCGGGTTGCCCTGTATGATTTGGCCAGGTCTCTTCTGACCGACGTCCTGCCGTCCGGCAGAATAACGCGCCCCAGTCTCATGCTGCGGCGAAGGGCGCGGATCCTTTTCCGCATTTCTTTCTCGCTGTACATGTCGGGGCCTTCGCGGTAGCGCATGGAGCCGCCAAGGCCGGCGATTCTGATGGTCCGTGCGCTGGGGTCTTGGTTTCTGCCGGTCCGTGCGCCGGGGTCTTGGTTTCTCTTGGTCTGTGCGCCGGGGCCTGCAGATTCCTGCAGACCGGCTGCATCGCCGCCTGCCGGAATGGTCAGCTCGCAAATCTTGCCCTCGATATCGATGCAGCCCCTTGGCGGCTGTACATCGTAATATCCGTCATGATTGCCCCTCACATATAGGCACGGCACATTGAGCATAGTGACCAGAAACTCAAGATAATACGGCTTGATATCTCCTGCGGAGAGTATCAGCTCTACTCCTTCCGTTCTGCTCTTCCCAACATGATTCCAGTGGTCCCACAGCTCTCTCAGTTCTTCATCCGCTACCAGAAGTATCTTCATCTTAGTTTCCCGTTAGTCTCTCGCTTTATCCTTGACTCCACTGACGCTTACTGTTTCTTTTCCTTCATCAGTAAGCTTCTCTTTGGACGGAATCTCACCTACAATATTCTCATTCAGCCAGTCCATTGTAATGACCTCCATACTTGTGAGAGGCTTATCATCGGCTTTTCTCACTATGCCATTCTGGCTTCGGAGCTCACCGTCAAACGGGTTCATTGAACCAGTGATAATATCGGTTCTCAGAATATCCACCAGTTGTCTTGAGTACGGCGATATTTCATCAGACAGCTCGATATCCACTACACCGGACATCATTCCCCACCAGTAGTTCGTCGACTGGTCTTTCTTGTCTACCAGCTTTGCCTTGTATGTACCGTCGATAACAGTTTTGATGATGATTTCATACAGCTTTCCCCATTTCCAGATTGGTGAAGCGAGGTTTGTTATGCGGCAGCTCCTGGAGAGATCTGTGCCTTCTCCCGGCGCCACTTTTTCAACATAGCACACACCGTATGCATTGCTTCCGTCGGTATTATGGGTTGAGTCAATCGCTGAAATAACATGAATACCGCTGTCAACCATCTCCCACCACCAGTTGTTATCCTGGCGTCCTGACCAGTCAAGATAAATTCTTGCCTGCGGATTGGTCATTGCTGCGCCGATGGCAAAAGCATTGATGGCGGCAATGGTGCCGTATATCGGATAATCGGAGCAGTAGCCTATTCTGTTGCTGCCGTCCCACGCGCACGCAATTCCCGCAATTATACCTGCCAGGAACTTCGCTTCATACAGTTTAGCATAGTATGTTCTGACAGCCTGATGCGCCAGATTGACAGAGCAGTTCAGGAAAATTACGTCTCCGTACTTGATTGCCGCGCGCAGGGTATCATCGTTCTGCCTGAGCGAAGTAGTAAAAACTACATCTGCGCCCCACTTTACTGCCGCATCTACGGCATCCTCGAAGGAAGCGAATATGTCGTCAGACGCTTTGCCCTGATAATGCTCTCTGCCGAGCATAACATCACGGTCCTTGTTCTCATTTATATCTATAAATCTGGCCGTTTTTACAACTCCTCCGTATGCTTTCTCCAGGCGGAGTCTTCCGGCTTCATGGTTGTATATCCAGTTTGATTCCTCAGGAAATCTGTCGTAAATGAAGGCTGCCCTGAGCGGATTTTTTACTGAATATGCAAGTTTAGGGATGACCTTGCTTGCAATCGAACCAGGTCCGGCGACCACCTTCTCTGCTTTAGTAATGAGATCCCCGGCGCCGAGAGCATCTTCCGATGATTCAACCAGTGAAACTTTGTCCTCGTTCTGAGCAGTGACAAGTTCCTTGCGGATACGTTTGAGTTTCTTACCTACTTCACGCTCATTCTCCCTTGAGCTCAGTGCGTCGCCGCGGAATATCCTGAGATAGATAAGGAAAGCATCTCCCATTGCAATTCCCTTAAGATCGCCCGAGATTTCTCTGGTGGCTTTGGCAAAACGCCAGTAGCTGGTGCGAAGCTCTTTCACGAGCTCTTCTGGCCATGGCTCGCCCAGATCCCTTCCAGTCAGTTCAGCAATATCTCTGTAAGCGCCCTTTTTCTCGCAGAAAATGTCATAGATCGGAGCAGACTTGTAGAATTCCAGAAATTCGGCATATGCCGGCAGGTTTGCCAGAACATCCTTTTTCGGTATGATCCTTGTAACATCGGCCATGATAGTCGGCATATCCAGGAATCTGCTTACAGATACTCTCTTGTTGCCTTCAACGACATAAAACCGGTGCAGATACTCATATACCTTGATCGGGCTGTTGAATCCTTCGTTCATCTGTGCCTGATACAGATTGCTCCACTTAGTGGCAAATTCTGTATCCGGACCCAGCAGCGGCATGAAATCAGGAGCAAACGAATTCTGTCTGCCCTGGGTCTTGGTTCCGGCAATCAGTTCAACAGGAATCTCCATTAATCCCAGTACCTGCTGTGCCATTGTACTGTTCTCAGGCAGCATTTCATCAAGCGCCGGCAGATACGGGCTTTCCCCTGCAGCCAGCCTTGCTTTGTATTCTTTTTCACCGGCTTTTCGAGCCTTTAAATATTCATCTATCAAGAGTTCCCCTCCAGTGTATTAATATTACCGAAGTATATTAGTATTGGATCCTCATTATGTCAAGAAGAAGTCACGTCCATATAATGGTGTAAATTCAATTTCATAAAAAGATGAGCCACGCTCATCCTGTATAATGTTAGTCACCACAACCAAA
>JBGUIG010000129.1:0-16903 GCA_045112795.1 Anaerovoracaceae bacterium
GGTCTGTAAAACCGACACCCCTAACCCCTATGCGACACCCCTGAGAGGGCAATCGTTAATTTGTATCAAATTTTGCGTCTTGCTTTCATAAACCTTATTGATCTCTGTCTTGCCTATTATCGCCAGTCTTGTAAGAAGCTCAGAAACTTCTTGAGGTGTGTAGAACTCTCCACCACTTTTTCCGGCATTAGATGCATACATCGTCATAAGATATTCATAAGCATCTCCGAAAGCATCTATTGTGTTTTCCTTATAGTTGCCAAGCTTCATGTCTCCTATACCGTCAAGGAGCTTAATAAGCTTCTCATTTCTCTTAGCTACAGTCGCACCAAGCTTGTTACTGTTCACGTCGAAATCATCAAACAGCCCGGCAAAATCGTCTTCACTGAGCTGCCCCTTTGCTGAGTCTTCGATATTCTGGAATATCATCTCAAGGTACTCATTAAGGTTTGCTTTTACGCTCCGCTTATTGCCCTCTTTGTCAGTAAACATAGCAGTATCAGTTTTTGCAGCTTTTCTGACATTGCAAAAGAGCTCACTCGGTAGGATAAAGAAACCTTTTTCCTCAACCAAGCCAGCCCGTGCCTCTTCTGCATCTACATCAGACATTTTGGCATAATCAAATTCTGTATTACCGGCCTCAGCCTCACCATCGTTGATATAGTTTGTCAGATTCTCAGAAATAAACCTGTAAAACATTGTACTGAGAATATATGACTTAAAATCCCATCCATCAACGCTACCTCTTAGGTCATCAGCAATGCTCCATATTGCCTTGTGAAGTTCATCCCTTTCCTGCTCTTTTCTGGTATCTGCCATGAAATTGATCCTCCAGCGTTTTGTTTTAGTAATACTTAATTTTATCAAAATAGAGCCTCTTCTTAAAGGCTGTGTCTCTTCCAATTTGTGGAGTCCTCTATTTCTATTATACTTTTTTGCTGTACATTTTTTCGTACTTACTATTCATAGGCAAGGCTTCCGTTAAAAAAATAATCCTAAAAAATGTAAGGAGCAGAGGTTTTCCAGCACTTCAGCCTCTGCTTTTCTATTTTCAGTCTTTCACGCGATACACTCGTATGACTGTCTTTCCGCTGATTTTCAGATTGTTGCCCACCGGTGTAGTTCGTCCATACCATTTATCATGTGAGGCCTGTCTGGCCTTGCCACCGGCATAGATCCATATATGCACTGTACCTGAGGCCTTCTCCCAGGTGCATATATCGCCATCCTTGAGTTCGCTTTCCTGTACATCACGCGATGACGTATTGACGATGCACTCATACAGGTCCGTCCTGCTTGCCAGTCTTGTTTTCTGATCCCTATAACCACGTGGGAACCCCTTGTCTACTCCGCTGTCAACGATACAAGTTCCAACAAATACATCGCAGCTTGCGCCGTCTTTTGATGGCTGACCCCATCCTGATCTGTTCGGATATGCGCGGTTCAGTGCAGCAGCATATGCGGCAGTAGGTTCGCCTCCGTGATACTTTGCCTTATCAGGTGCATTAGGATACGCAAGATTGATCGCTTTCAGTGCAATCTGTCTGGCTTTATTCCCTGCCGGTCTTATCATAAGCCCGTAGCCTGAAATAGAAGAATTCCCGACTACATAACTCAGTCTCTTACAGGCATTACTGGAGTTGCCCTCGATAGTCGTAACGACCTTACCATCACAGTTCTCGACTATGCCTACATGATCCAGTTCTCCGTCCTGCTCAAAGTCAAAGAAGATAAAGTCTCCGGGCTTGGGAGAATAACCCCTTCCCGACCATCGGTGCCGCGCTTTGAACCAGTTGGCTCCGTCTCCGACGACAGCAAACTTCGGCAGAAGACCTGACTCTATATATCCGCACTGATCGGCACACCATGAGCAGAATATCGCGCACCAGTCCACACGGCTTGAGAAGCCATACCATTTCCAGAACTTGTCTCCGCCGACGTTGCCGATCTCCGCTTTAGCGACCTCGACTATGGCATCATCACCCGTTCCAACTATGTGGTTGCCGTCTTCTGTCATCATGAAAGCTGCCCCGAAAAGCACCATGACGATTACTATCAGCAGTGCAGCAGCGCTCCCGGCTGAAAGCGAAGTGATCAGCACCTTGCTGTTTTCGACTATGTCTTTCAGGACCACGGCTGTTCTTCTGACTGTCTTATCTTTTCGACGACCGCCTCTAATCGCAGAAAAGCGCACTTTTCCGCCATCTCTCATTTCATTCATGAGTTTTCTGCGGCCATATTCCTTTTGCCTGCGAGCTGCAGTATCTGATCTGCGGTTTCCCGTGAACCAGCCTCTGCTCGTTACGGCTCGTTCATCCCGCAGCGCCCCGGCTCTTCCTATGATCCTTCTGTTTCTGTATTCTTCTATATTTCCAAGAACTTCAGCATCGGCCATTTTTGTTCTAAGTATCTGCTCACGAATGTGGTTCACTCCCTGCTGCTTAAATGCTGACTGTACACGCTCCGACATTTCAGCAGTTTCACTTACAGCTCCTGGCGGGTTATGGCGGTTTCTTATTATCAGTTCCGCACCCATCTCGGCTGCATTCCTGCCGCTGCTTCCTGCATAATGCTCTGTAACATCATGTCCATATGAACTCACATCATCACCTGAACTGCTCCTGCCTATATCATCAGCCTTGCTTCGGATCACATTTTCTTTCATACGATGCATCGAACTGGATGCCCGGTCCAGCGACTTGATCGTTCCCGTCTTTACATTTCGAGTCTTTATATCCGCCAATTCCTTTACCTCCCTCCCGTTTTGATCAAAAAAAGTAAAGCCCCACCCCAGTGGTGCTCCATGTAGCCGGAGCGGATTAACCGCTCCTTTTCATTGCTCTCGCTTCTCTCTTCCCGAAAATGCGTTTTCTTCAGAATCGGTTTCTCACGAATCTGCCGTTTCTTCAGGATTCTTGTTCAGGTAGCGCTTGATCATCTCATCAAAATCAGAATTCTTCATTGACACCTCGCGGATCTTACGCAGTATCTCCTGCTCATCAGAATTACCGTGTGGTTTATCTGACGAACTGCTCGTTGGTTCAGGCGTTCCCGCGAAATATCCCTCGCCCGGCTTCGAGGTCATAAGTTTGTACAGCTGCGTATCCTTCGGGAATTTGTTCTCGAAAGGCACCAGATTGGAGCCGACTTTCAGGAGTCCATGGCCGGCATCCACATTCGTTATATACGACAGCTGCTCGTTCGAGATGTTCAGCAGTTTCGCAAGCTCCATCCTGTCGGTCGCTGCCTGATTCAGCATGATGATGAACTCAGAGTTCGAAAGCATCGTCCTCGCTGTGTATGACTGCAGGAGATCAGCGACGTTCTGGGTGATTCCTGTACAGAAAGCTCCGTACTTACGGACTCTCTTCCACAGCTTGTAAAGGAACTGTGCAGAGTATTCGTGGAGGAAGAGCAAATAAATTTCGTCAATTATCACATAGGTCTGCTTTCCGGCCTGTCTGTTTCTGGTGATACGGTTGAGGATCGAATCGAGAATGACAAGCATTCCGATCGCTCTCAGCTGTTCACCGAGATCGAGTATATCGTAGCAGATCAGGCGGTTACTGGTGTCGACGTTGGTCTGTTTGGCGAAGGTGTTAAGAGAGCCCCTTGTAAAGAGCTCAAGCTCAAGTGCCAGAGAATGCGCCTCAGGCTCTGGCTGCTTCAGGAGTTCTTCTCTGAAATCCTGAAGTGTCGGAGGTGTTCCCATATAGTTGCCCTGCTTGTAGTAGCGGTACACGTTCTCAGTGCAGCGGTCTATAATCGACTGCTGACCTTTCTGGAACTTATGCCCTGCTACTATCTGCTCGCATAGCGACTGCAGGAACTGAGATTTCTCAATTATAGGATCGGTCTCACCATAGTCTCTCGACATATCCATCGCATTGATATGGTTCTGGGATGTCGCAGAGATCTCAATGACCGAACCTCCGAGCGCTCTCACAAGCGGACTGTATTCTCGCTCAGGATCGACTATGATGATATCCGCATCCGTCGCCAGCATCAGATTGACTACCTCGTTTTTCGCCATGAAGGATTTGCCTCCGCCTGGCACTCCCAGGATGAAGGCGTTGCCGTTCAGGAGTCTCCTTCTGTCGGCGATTATCATGTTCTTGGAAATGACGTTGTTGCCATAATAAATACCATGGCTGTCATGGACTTCCTGCACTCTGAACGGTATGAATACTGCCAGCGACTCAGTGGTAAGCGTTCTGAAGGCATCGATCTTACGCACGCCGAAAGGCAACGCTGTCTTTAGTCCGTCAAGCTGCTGATGCTTCAGAACAGCCATCTGGCAGAGCTTCTTTCTTACTATGGTCAGAATCTCTTCGGTATCGTTATCCAGCTGCTTTTTGCTGTCGGCCGTATGCACCAGCGTCAGCACAGCAAACATCATTCGCTGATCTCTGGTAGTCAGATCATCCAGAAATTCCTTCGTTTCTCTTCTCTGCTGCTCCATATCATACGGAACAACGGCAGAGAAGTTATTGTTCATGTTCTGCTTGCGCTGCCAGTTTGTAATGTTGGTTTCAACGCCGAGCAGCCTCTGCTCGACTTCCCTCACAGCTTCATCTGTTGGTATCGGCACTACATCCACCGACAGCATCAGGTTTCTGCTGAGGTCAGTAATATCCGCAATCATGTCATCGGATATATACGATGCATAGTCTCTCAGCAGCAGAACACGGCCAAAGCGATCACCGATTTTGAAATAGTCAGCATTATTCTCATAGACATCCGGACAGATATAGTCGCGGAAGTCATGCCCTTTCCTCATGTGATCCTTAAGGTCAAAGTGATATGATGTCTCCTCGCCGGTCCGCATGAAGTCATGAATGATGCGCAGTCTGTCGTTGGCGGTAAGCTCAATACATTTTGAGCCGAGCCTTGAAAAGTGCGCAGTCAGATCCCCTCCTATTCTGGCAAAATACAGTCTCGCGTCGTCAATGCTCTTACGGTTCACAGAGATGGTAATATACTTGTCCTGAATGATCGCATTGCTGCCAATAGCCTTCTCGGTAAGCATGTCGTTGTACTCCCTGCGATAGACATCGAGACTGTCCCCTTTCATCCTGAGAAGGATCCTGTCTTCAAAGTCGAGCATATTGAGTCTGCGGTTATTGATTGTGATCTTGGCAGTACAGCCGGAATCGAGTGAATTGAGCAGCTCTGAATATCCCAGGAACATCCCCTCTTTGTCCTCCCGTGATGCGACAGCATAGTTTATATCCGTGAAGCGGTACATCTTGCTGAACTTGTTCTTCCCGGTCATAAAAATACCGTCAGGCCATATAGACCTGACGGGAATGATGTCCTGTACCGTTCTGGGCACAGCAAACTTCTCCTTGTCCTGTTTCAGGACATTTGTAAGTGTCTTTATCAATAATGATCAGCTCCTTTCGTTTAAGATAATTGCGGAAACACACTTTTTTCTGAAATAGCACTGTCTTCAAAGTGCAAGTTATTGCACTTTGAAATGGCACTTTGGATCCTCTTGTCACTTTGATTCTTCCCTGTTTTTTCTCTTTTCAGTCTGTTTCCGGATCCTGAGCCTCTTCTGCCGGGATCCGCGCCTGTGGTATTTGCGCTTTTTGGCGGTTTTCTGCGAATCCTCAACCAGCGCAGCATAGTAGTAGTTGGTATTTCCGAATGTCAGGACTTTCGGGATCAGGAACGTTGACTTGATCCATGCCCAGATGAACTTCTCAGCGGTCATGCCGTTGTATTTCAGGAATCCGATGACTGCGAACGGGAATGCCGCCACTATGCAGAGCCAGCTGGTGGTCTCAGTCCCGAGGATGGGATTGAGACCAAGGTAGATTCCAACTGCCACGCCGACCGCCAGGACAGAAAAAACGAACTGCCTCAGCGACAGTCCGAAAAACATGGATTCCGTATAATCACGGATCTCGCGGTTAATTCTTACTTCCATGACTTGTCAGCCTCCTCTCCTGAGCACACTACCTTGCCTCAGCAACCATTGAATCGCGGACCGGATCGGCATTCACCCTGTCCAGTTTTCGGTCCTCCCTGCTGTAGTGGTATACGTTGTCCGAGAGGATATCCTTTTCCTCTACTACAGTTCTGTTTGCCTGCTTTACCATTTCGCAGAGGTCCTTCGCATCTATCGATGGGTTGTCAGGCACCAGGATGACTTCGTGCGTGCTCGACGGAAGAATGAAATAGTCGGAGCCAAGCAGTTCACCAGCCTTCTCCTTCACGTCAGGATAGAACAGCGCTGCAGCTCCAAGTGTTCCGCTTTCGTTGGTAAGCACATACATCCCGCTGACTTCATCCGGCGAAAGCGGCTCGTCTCTTTCAAGCAGGTTGGTTCTTTCCGGGCTGAACAGGGCATTGCTCATGTCTACCAGAGTCGCAGGCTCGATAGCCGCAGAGTTTTTCATCGCTTCTGCGAAAAGAGACTCACTGTCTACACCAAGACTTTCAAGCACACCGTTGTTTATAGCAACTCTCCAGTCACCGCCTCTGTCTTCGCCCATATTGATATCTGCGATTACAGCCAGACCGTGACCTACGCTTACATACGGCATGGTAGAAAGGAATTCGCGGTTGCGTTTCACCTCGAGCAGCCTTACAGTCAGCTTGTCACTCACATTGTCCCAGCTGAGATCCACTTCCGGCGGTTTTGGCATGTCCTTTGTAAAGGAATAGTGCTCTGCCAGTTCAGACATAAGTGATCCCATTTCCTCTCCCTGGCTGTACCTTTCGAACATCTCGTCCATATAGAATGTCGGAGCAGCATCACTGCCCTTCTCCCTTATCACGAGTCCGTGAAGTTTCTGGTCGTTCATCTTGACCACTACGGTCTCGCTGATCTCAACATTCTCAGAAATATCGTCCGGCAGAAAGTTCCCTATGTTGCGTTTTACAGCATCGATAAAATCATTCTTACTCAGCATCTTCTTTCCTCACTTTCTCTTCAGTCTGTGTTTCCCCGAGCATTTCAAGGTATGCTCTGTACCTTCTTTCAGTTTGTGGCTGCAGGAACTCACATGTCCTGATCCACGCCATTTCCAGTTTGTGTTGCAGTTTCATAGAACCTCCTTTTTTGTTACAGGCCGAAAATCTCTCGCGAGATACGGTCACTCATCTTTACAGCCCCGACAAGCACCAGCATGTTGAAGCAAAGTTCGCCCACATATTTCCACACCATCGTTGCTGCAGCCGCATTGCTGTCCACGACCGGCGGGCTTGCTGCGAATTTGCTGAAAATAATGCAGGCAAGCACTATGATCGCGCCTTCAAGGCAGACCGCTCCGTAGCTCTTCAGAAAGCTGACCCCGATGCTCTGTGAAGGCTGACCGGCAAAGGTCGAGAGCGGTATAGGTGCTATAGCCGTGTACATATAGAGCTTGAAGAAGCGGCCGTAAACCGTGAGTATGATGATGAACGACAGCACCGTTATGAACAGGCTGCCTATCAGGGTCACAGCCCAGAGCGGAATACTTTCGAAGAACCCGCAGTCCTCGATTGCGCTGACCATAGTATCCGGAAGAGTCGTTTTGCTTGCGGCCCCTATACCGGACGAACGCATGATAGTCGACATCACTCCCTGTGCTATGTCGAACAGCGCCAGCATAAGATCAAGCCCGTATGTGACCACGCCCTTGGCTATGGCGAATCTGATGAACAGCTTCAGCGCATGTTCAGGTCTCTTTATCTCCGTCAGGCTGCCGCATGTCTTCACGACTCCGACCAGAAAAAACAAAACGAGCAGCGCCAGGCCTATGCCTTTAACTGCTCCGTTGATCTGTGTAATCACATTCCATATGCCTCCGCCCTTGAATGACTGCGGCGACATGGTCAGCAGCGACCACACTTCTGCCATCTTCGTATTCCACGTATCCAGTGCATTCTGCAGATTCTGCACTACCCAGTTGTCACTGTCCAAGGTTCAGCACCTCCTTCCGTTACTACCCTTCTGCACATCTGGTCATTCACCTCCCTTCGTCAAAATTTCTATATAAAAAATGCCGGTGCAAGCACCGGCGATGTATAGATTAATCAGTCCCAACGAATTGCCCCACCTTCTACTTCTAATTTTTCTCCGCATTTAGGGCATTTTATCGTAAATGAGTCGTCATTATATAATCTTTTTAGGAGCTGTTCATATGTGTGTTTTTTCATCGCCCTATTACACTCAGGGCATCTATGGATCCGCTTTTTCAATATATGAAAATCCGGATTAGTATTACTAATTAACGTCTTACCGAAAATAGCATATGGCACATACCCCCACTCTTCCACCGTTTTGATTCCATACTGCTTCTTTCTCAAGGATTCAACATTGTTAGGTGCATATAGCGAAAGACCATAGTCCTCTTTCCAATATCCGCACCCGCCGCAATGGAAAAAATACTTCTCAGCATCTGCCTGAATGAATTCTTCGCTATTAATTAACGTTTTCCATTCTTCACCATATTCTCCGTGCTTTACATCTTCATTTACCTTTTCATATTCGCTTGGGAAAGCAAATCCAACACCTAGAAGAACCGTGTATTCGCCTCCACAATTGTTACATTTAAATCTAAATCCACTGCCCATATTATCAGCCTCTCAGTTTTGTTATTCACTCTCTGTGTTCATTTTTTCTATGATTGAAAGAATGTCCATTGTAACTACAAACGGCTTGGTAAATGCATTTATAACGATTCCTTCAATATCCTTCTCATTATTCCTGGCAAGATTGATGATTTCCATGATGTGCTTCGCGACTTTTGAGAATCCCTCTCCGTACTCTCCCATCTCTTCGCAGCTAGTAAATGCTGGGAAAAAATACTGCTCACCATTCATAAGGATGTCCGGCACGAGCCTTATCTCGTCCTCCGCAGTCAGTTCCATTCCTTTCAATGAATCCAGATCATCAGCTGAAGAAAGCACTATCTCATCCCAGCGCTTTCTGTCACGCTCACTCATGACCATATTGCAAGGTACATACATCACAGTGGATTTCATGTACCACAGTATCGTTAAGAGCATCTCCTGCGACCTGTCGTTTTCAAAAGCATCGATCGCCTTCCTCATCAGTTCCAGCCTTCTGTCACAGTGGAACATCAGGAGTATATCAGCCAGATCATCAGGCAGCCGTCTTTCACACTCAGCTTTCAGATAATCAGGAACGCCATAGAAAGCTTCTGCTATTGACCCTGCAATACAGGTGAGAGTATCACAATCTCCTCCGAGAGATACCGCCGTTCTGATAACATCCTCAAAGTCGGTTCCCTCGAGAAATGCGGTGATGGCTTCCGGCACTGTTTCCTGACACGACTCCACATGATGATAGCCTGGTCTGATATCATCGCAGGTCCTGTTGAGGTCATAGCCTATATCGTTGATGATAAAATCTCTGATCTCATCCTTGCTGTGTCCGTTCCTTGCCATCCAAATCGCAGATGCAGTGGCATCTGCACCTTTAACTCCTTCCGGATGATTATGTGTCACCTCAGCGGTCCAGCATGCGACTTTTCTGGTGGTTTCAAGATCATCAAACAGCCAGCCTGCAGATGACACTCTCATAGCCGATCCGTTACCATAGCTGTTGTAGGGATTACGATCCTTGAGTTTCAGCCAGGTGTAAAACCTGTGTCCATAGCCGGCTCCTGGATATCTGTGTCCCCATTTACGCATCATATCTACTATGAGGTCTTTTGTTGCTTCTTCGTCTTCTATAATCCCCATACCGTTAGCACGCATCAATGCCTCAGCAACGGCAATGGTCATTACACTGTCGTCTGTAAAGGTAGCTCCCCTGTCGAAGAACGGGAAGTCTTTTGTCTTCTTGCCTCTGTCGAACTCGTAAGGGCTGCCTATCATATCTCCTAAAATTGCTCCATACATAATGTTGCCCTCCTTCTCTTCTTAATCTGTCACTATTCTACTTGAATCAATGTTCTTCAGGGTCGCCTATAATGCGACATATATCCGTAAGCAGGCATAAACCGCTATTACCTTCTTCCCTGTTTGCAGTCAGAAACTGTAAATGCACATCATATCCTTACTGTCTCTTAGCACCTCAATGTATTCGCGTTTCAATTGCTCGAACTTCTCATTGCCAGGCCATTTCCCATCTGCATATGTAAGGATGCCATCCATGACTTTCATATAAGGATGCGGCTCATATCCGCAGATCGCTCCTCCGCTTTTTTCCGCCGCTCTCCTGCATGCGATATTATTGCGTTCAGTCTTAAGAATAATCTTTTTCCCGGGAAATATTTCACGTGCAAGCCTGACCATTTCAGTTATGAGCTCTGTTGCAACGCCTTTATTCCTGAAAGCTTTAGCAACATCGATACCGAGCTCTACATCATCTGATTCAATGAACTGGAAAGACGCACAGGCAGCCATTCTTCCAACTTCTTTTGAGAAAGCCATAAGAAAAAGTTCTTCAGTGCTGCTAATGATATCCTTCCATTCTTCTTCTTCGAGGCGTCCCTCAAAAATCTTATATGCTTCAGCAATATTGCTAGCCTCTCTGCGGAGAGATATGTAGCGTTCTTTATCCTCTTCCCGTAACGACCTGACTGTCAGGTTATCTGTCTCAAATGAAATATTGATTTTGTTCATCTCAGTTCCTCTATATCTTTCTGTTTATCTTCTGGTTGTTTTCATGATATCTGCCAGTTTTCAAGAATGGATATCTGATGATCAGCCAGGACGGATATGGCGTGGATCAGGTTTAAGTTACTATTATCAGCAGTTTCCTCAAGATCCATCACCAGTTCCTTGATAGCTGATATATCCGACTCCAAATCAATTCTTAAGTCTTCAAGTTCCATTTTCATTCACCTTCTTAATGTGATTAAGCGGGAGCCCAGCTGAGGACTATCGATTCATGAGTTGCCGGACTCCCGCAGATAAAAGGGATGCCTATTCTACTTCGAAGACATAGTCTTCCATCTCAATATCGAAGTTGTCACTGTATGCTCCGATCTGGATCTTTACAGGCTTCTCCGGATCGAGGCCTTTGAACCTGAGGATCCCTTCCTTGCTTGCTCCATCCAGCACATCTCCGATATCACTGCTGTCACCAGCTTCGTAGTTATCTTCATGTTCAAACTGCTTTCCATCCTGAATCGCCTTTGCATCATATGTATATATCGATGCCTGGTATCCGGAATCGTTCCTGACGCTCAGATATACTCTGGCTTCGCCCTTCGCATACTCGATCCTGTCAAGTGTAACGCTGACACCATGCTGCTCCTTAGTTTCGCCAACTTCTTTAGTGCTCTCTGCAGGAGCATAAACATCATCATAACCACCGATCTCGAGCGACTCAGCCTCTATCATGAGGGCTGTGATCTCCCCTCCGAAGTAGTTCTCTCCGGTGAACGTGCCGGTAATCTTACCGTCGACTTTGACAAAGCTGTCTTCTTTCACACCGGAAGCAAGCTCCTTGTCGGCATAAACGATGAACTGCTGCTCTGCGTTCTCAACGTCATACCACACCTGCATGGCCACGGTATCTCCGTCCTTATCGATGCTGAACACCTTACCGGCGATGTTGATGTATTTGCCTTTATAAGAGTCTCCATCGCTCAGAGCCGCATCGATCTCAGATTCTTCGATATATACTTTCTCTGCCGGTTCAGATGATCCGCAGCCTGCAAGAAAGAATACTGCTGTAAACAGCGCCAGAATGATCGCTATATGTTTCTTCATAACTCTTGTTTCCATTGTCTATTCCTCCCACGCTGACATTGCGTCTTCCATATTGCTGAATGCTGTTACAAGTCCGCCTGTTAAGGCATCAACGATGTCATCTCCAGTCTGGACTTCATCTACTACCCACTTGTCGTCCTTCATTGAAAGTGACAGTGTGGCAGTCTTCTCAAAGCTCTTATCCGTAAGGTCAGCGAGCTTGCCTGACAGGATAGTAGTTGCCAGTCCATCAAGATCCTCCTCGGATGCATCGCTGAAAGCCAGGACCAGCGCCTGTGAGAGATAGTCACTGAAGAATGCTGTGAACGCATCACCGATCCTGTATGTAGTGATCTTGACATCTACAGTTGCTTTATCCCCATCGATCTGCTCATTGCTGAGCTCATAGTCAAAATCCAGCATCTTAGGAACCATCTGTTCCTCATAGACCTTGGTCAGCCCGGAGTCCTCGTTTACCTCTCCGCTGTCATCTGCTTCAGCTGCTTTATCCAGCAGATCAATGTCTCCGCCTGCATATACAGTGGCAAGTGCCTCAGAGTCCTGAGCCTTCATGGCTGTGAGGAATGTATCCGCTGTCTCTGTCGGTGTCGGGATCTTAGGACCGCAGGCACTCAACGCTGCAAGCATCGCCATAACGAGAGTGATAACCAATAGTTTTTTCTTCATAATGCACCCCTTTCCGGCTTTCGCCACAATATCTAAAGTGTGTTTTATGCCATCGATATCTTTTATTCATCGATAGTAACGAATCCAAGAACACCGTTATCGACTACATAGAGAACATATCCTTCTGCTGTATCGCCGATCTTGTCATAGAGTCTGCCTGCACTGTAGCTGTCGCCGATTACTGTATACGGACTGTTGGCAACATGGCCGACATCACCAAGACCCTCTACTTTAACGAGAATAGCCTCCTTGTCGAAAGGATTATCCGGTTCCTTGACGAGTTTGACCTCCATGTCCTTCTCGAAGAAATCTTTGCCGTGATAGAACTGTGTCCCTGCAATTGTGAAATAAATCTTTTCCATGATGAATTCCTCCTATTCTGCTCTTCCAAGCACCTTGATCTGCCATTCAAATGCTTCAGCCGGCAGCACTCTAGGCACATATACTCTGTCCTCATGCCATTCTTCAGTCTTGCGCATTTTGCCAAGTACCTGCTTCAGATCATTCAGAGCCTTCTTATTGCTATCCATCCAGTCAAGCAGTGCCTGTACCTCTTCGATCTGATCCTTATAGTAGCGACGGTCCTTTCTTGATGTCGCTATCTGCGTTGCAATCTTATTTCTCTCCTTTGCCGATCCCAGTTCGAGCTGGTGCAGAAAATCGTTGGTCAGCAGATCCTGCTTATGTACTTCATCGGATGCTACTATGGATATCTGCCTCGCCACATCCGTCAGCTGTATGAACTGCGTTACTACGTCTGACTTCTTCATCCCTTTCTTCATCTCGCTCACCTCCGCCGTTCCTGAATGTGTGTTTTTCTGTTGTCTGAATTCTAACCGGGCGCGTGTCCAAAAAAACTCCCACGGGTGCACCTCATTTTGCGGAACGTAAGTGAGTCGCAAAAAACGCCCTTGATTTTCAGGCAAAATAATAGCGACACCCTCTCGAGTGCCGCATATTGTGCCTTTTCAGCCGGTGCCACTAGATGTCGTATTTTGCAGAAAGCTGTTTTATCGTGTCTTTCATCTGATCGACCACACTGTCAGGGCCGACTATCTTCACATCTTTTCCAAGCGATACGATCCAGCCCAGGAAATGACTGCTGACAGACACTGTCACAACTGTCTGGAAGTGATCATCATCGACAGGAACTATGATTATATCTTTGCCGAACCTGTCGATCATAACGCCGATCATATAGTTTGCAGCTTCAATGGTGACTTTAGTTTCTTCTCCCACATACATGCCAAAGAGACTCTTGGTATATTTCGCCAGATCGAACTCCTTGAAAGCTTCTGTTCCCTGCCGCGGATCATCCAGGATCTTTATCTCCTTCATCTTGTCCACTCTGTAATGAGTTATACGGTTATGCTTGGCATCGTATACGACAAGATAGTACATCTCGTCATCCCACATGAGTGCCCAAGGGCTGAGCTGATACCACATACCTTCGTAGCGCGGTTCCATCTCCTTATTCAGATTCCAGTCATAGTATCTGAAGCGGATCTGCCTGTCATTGTTGATGGCCTGATGCAGCTTATCAACATTGTAGTAGATGCTCTCGTTCATGGTCTTGACACGCCCGGAGATAAGGACCTGCCTGTGAAGCTGACTGGCATCATGCTTGCTGGCAAGCGACTCTATCTTCTTTATCAGTTCGCGGGATTTATGCTCGCTGATGAACTTCGAAGACTGCACTGAGTCGACAAGAAGCTTGAGCTCAGCCAGTTCAAAATCGCGGCCTCCGAGATAGTAGTAATAATTCCTGCCGTCCTGCGATGTCAGGATGTCCAGACCGAATCTTTTAAGTTCGGCTATATCCTGGTAGATTGTCTTGCGGTCTGCGTTGACTCCATATGATGCAAGCTTGCTGATGATCTCAGGCATAGTAAGATAATGGTTATCATCTGACTCCTCCGAGAAGATCTTCACCAGATACAGCATCTTCAGTTTTTGGTTGTCTCCCTTGCGTTCAGCCATGATCCTGTCCTTCCGCTTAGCTGTCCTTTTTTCTCACAGCATAAGTATACACCAGCTGCAGCCCCTGCCGCTATTTGCCTATTTACCAAGGCCATGCTTTACGCGTTCTTTCACCTCAGAGGCTTTGGCGTCATTGAATCTTTCAAGTGTGCCCACGAGATAACCTGTGATCCTCCTGATGCGCTCGAACTTAACGCCTTCACCGACTTTACCGTCGATACTCTTTACCTTGCTCTGATTCATAATCTCTCCTTTTTTCATATATTGTTGTAACCAAAATCCGGGCATTACCCGTTCAGGCAACACCCGGAAACCAAATTATGTTTGTCCTCTATTTTGCTCTCTGGACGACTATTTCGAGGTCACTTGCTGGATAGCTGCAGCATGGATGAATGAAGCCGAAATGCTTGTCCATCTTCCTTACTCCGGTCTCATCTGTTGCAAGAGTGAAATCTCCTGAAATCACCATCGACCTGCAGAATCCGCATATGCCGCTTCTGCAGTATACCGCCGGCCTGAGGCCTGCCTTCTCAATAGCAACAAGAATCGTCTCATTTGCCTTGGCAGTCATTTCATACGTATCACCTGCCATATGGACCTTCAGTTTGTACTCTGTTTTATCTTCCTTTCCATGATTGAAGCCTCCGTCTCCATTCATGGAGATCCTGATACGCTTTTTAGGAAGTCCAAGCGGAGCAAGAGCCTTGTTCATTGCATTGATCATAGGCCCAGGACCTGAGATGAAGATCGAAGCTGTTTCAGGCTCTGCATATTTCTTTATAATATCAAGTGTTATGAAACCCTGTTCACAGCCCGGGACATCTTCATTCGCAATGACCGGAATCATTTTGAATTTGCCGCCTGACTGTTCTTCCAGTGCTTTCCACTCATCCTTGAACAGCATCTCGTCATATGTGTTGGCTCCATAGAACAGCGTCAGATCATGGTCATTAGTTCCATCGGCGACAGCTTTGGCCATCGAATAGAATGGTGTTATGCCCACGCCTCCGGCAAGAGCGATCAGATTACGGCTGTCTCTTATCGGGTTGAAGCCTTCAGATTCCTTAGGAGAGCCCAGAGTGACCTTATCCCCTGCTTTCCAGTTCTGCAGGATGTGAGTCGATACATACCCGCCTACAGCTTCTTTCACAACGATTCTGTAAATGCCTTCTTCGGATTCCTTCGGGGATGAAGAAATTCCGTATGGCCTCTCTATAACATTGCCGTCGATTTCAACAAATACCGGTATATAGCTGCCTGCTTCAAAGTATGCAAGTTCTTTGTCTTCAGCGGACTTAAGAACAAACATCTTAGTTGTGTCATTGTATTTGACTATATCTGCAATCACCATCTCCTGGCGGGCTGGATGAAGCAGTGTCGCAAGTCTCTTGGCATTAGTCATATCAGCGTTCATTCTATCTGCCCTCCTTCAGGATCTTTTTAGCAAGCTTCTTGCCGTGTCTGTATCCGAAATTCATGTTCATGTATCCAATATTCCCTGTAAACTGTCCGCCGAACTCAAGGCCTTTGATCCTTCTGTTCATCATGAATGTAAGCGCTCTTACCTTGATGAACTGAGCAGTACTGAGGTAGTTGCCAAGTGAACCGCTCGCAGATGACGCATATCTCGTGAATGTAGCCGGAGAAGCGACCACGATCTCCTCTATGTGGCTCGAAAGATCAATGCCAAGGTATTCTTCTACCTTTTTGATCATCTTATCCGCGTATTCATTTTTGAGTCTGAGATACTCTTTCTGCGAAAGTCCTTCCAGAACTGAGCTCATTACAGGTATAGAGATGGATACTATGCATGTGCCTTCCGGTGAAACATCCTCCGTGATGAGGTTCGGACACATGAAGCCTATTGTCTTAGGCGCATCAAGATCTGTCATGTGATCGAACAGATCATTAGGATCAAGTTCTTCATTGATTATCACATGTGGTACATCGATACCGATCTCCTCCGTGGAAGCATCAAGCCCGAGGTATACCATGAAGAATGAGAAATTCTCTTTGAACTTCTTCTCTTTCTTAAGCATCCTGTTTTTGAATCTGTCATCTCCGTCGAGCAGCTTGCCGAATGCCATTTTAGGGTCGATCGTGCTGACAACATGACTTGCCTCTATATAATCTCCCTGTGATGTTTCGAGACCTTTGACCTTCCTGTCTTTGACGCAGATCTTAGTAACTGCTGTGTTGTACCATATATCTCCGCCATTGTCCCGGATCATCTTCTCAATCTCAGCCATAAAGCTATGGGCAGTGTTGGTTACATATGCATACGGCTGGTTAAAGTCTGTCGTTGCAAAGCTCAGGAATGCTGGTGAGTCTGTAAGCCTTGTTCCGAGGTACCACCAGTACATTGAGATGAACGACTTAAGATATGCCGGAACTCTATGCTTTTCATAAAATGTATCGGTATGCTGAAGTCCGTGTTTCAGAAGATCCGGATACTTCTTCAGGATATTCAATCCATACTTGACTGTATCCCAGGCCGACGCCTCATTGCCTGCCTTATTTTTGAGATATCCGAGGATGTTCAGGACCTGCACTGTCGCCTCCCTCACATTATTTA
>JBGUIG010000130.1:0-6859 GCA_045112795.1 Anaerovoracaceae bacterium
GAACTGATGGAAAAAATATATCACCGTTGCCCGTGATTGTCATTCTTCATATGTCTGTCGCCGGATTCTTTGTGCTGAACGTTTATATGGATCTTGTTTCTGATTTTTCTTATGTAATGTGCAACGGATGAACTCAGCACAAAGCCAATACTCATGCCAAGAAGTGCAATTATGCAGCTTTCCCCATTGGTCAGTGCCATTGTCCAGTCTCCATATAATGTAGCGAGTATTGCGAGGAAAAACAAGTCTCCTGGTATTAGCGGAATGATTGCAGGATATACGAAATATGTTGAAGGATCCTTGCGTCTGGATGCCATATATTCTGCATAGAGTGCTGCAACAACCCGTTCATCTCATGATCGCATAACAAGTTCCGGACCGCATTGACGAGCGGTATTCCGGGAAGGAATATCATACAGAGAGTAATGATAAGTGCCGCCGGCTTGGAAGTGATGCCCGCAGTGTGCAGAACCATGACCGCAAATGTAGCTAAAGACATTATGAGCGCAGTGGCAACAAGCCGGTTCAGCTCTGCGTGTTTCATAAGTTTTCCTACAAATCTGAGCGCCAGCGTTAAAACTGCGGTGATCAGCACCTCTGTAAGACCTCCGCCGAAAATGAGACTCAGACATACTATCGCACCGATTTGTCCCACAGCAAATGCAGCCTCATGATATTCCCTTGCATTCAAAGCTTCGTCCAGCATTCCCTGCAGACGCCAGGCTTCCGGTTTCTCATTAACGACAGTATATGACAGGCGGTTCAGCCGCTTTAATCTTTCAAGATGTATTATCGACGGTGGTATCGTAACCTGCCTTGAGAAATAATTGCCCGCCTCATCTTTCGCACTGAGTGATATATGTGAACTCAGCAGAAAAATACTAACATCTGTCAGCCCGTATGCGCGGCATATCAGATTCATAGAAAGATCAACTCTCTCAAGATTTGCCCCGCTGATCACCATACATCTGGCAAGATTAACACAAAATTCCAGTACAAGAGCCGCATTGCTCTCCTTTTTAACACTATTCACTGTATTCATATTCTTATCATTCCAAGAAATTCGCCATTACATTCTTATTATTCAGAAATTAACATTTATAGCTAATCAATCTCAGTACTTTTTGACTTTATTATCTATTATTACATCAACAACAACTGCAGAGTCCTGAACTTTGAAAATGACTTGGCGCTTTGCATTAAATGAAAAAGAGCCGTTCGTAAGAACGGCTCTCATATTTGTCATCAGTCTCAGGAAAGTGTTTATTTAGCTTTCTGAGCCTTTTTGTGTGCTGCTTCTTCTTTTACCTCTTCAGATAACAGCGGCTCCTTGATATTACTGCCTGTAGCGAGTACGGCTGCATCGGTCTTGGCAACATGCTCTACCAGGTCGATAACTTTGTTGGAATAGCCCCACTCGTTGTCGTACCATGCGATGAGTTTTACAAAGCTTTCATCGAGCATGATTCCGGCTTTCTCATCAAAGATGCATGTGTTGAAATTTCCGCGCAGGTCGGATGATACCAGCTCATCGTTGTTGTACTCGATGATTCCCTTCATTGAGCCTTCAGAAGCTTCCTTGATGGCAGCGCAGATCTCTTCGTATGTTGTCTTAGTTTTGAGTTCAGCTGTCAGGTCAACAACTGAGACGTCATTGCAAGGAACACGGAAGCTCATTCCGGTCATCTTACCATTCAGCTCAGGGATAACTTTGCCAACCGCCTTAGCTGCTCCTGTTGTAGACGGGATGATATTATTGAATACAGAGCGTCCGGTTCTCCAGTCGCGTCCTCCGTTGGAGTCTACAGGCTTCTGCTTGGATGTGGAAGCATGAATTGTAGACATAAGGGCTTTTTCAATTCCGAATTTATCATTTATGACTTTAGTCAGAGGCGCCAGACAGTTAGTGGTGCAGCTGGCATTTGATACTACAGTCATGGTTGCAGGGTCATATTTTTCTTGATTAACGCCCATTACAAATGTCGGTACGTCTGAAGATTTTGCAGGCGCAGTCAGGATGACTCTCTTGGCACCGCCCAGGAAGTGGCGGGAAGCAGCCATTCTGGTCAGGAACTTGCCAGTAGATTCGATTACATACTCAACGCCATATTCAGACCAGTTGATGTCTGCAGGATCATCCTCGGAGAATACATGGATATCCTTGCCGTTGATGCGGATGCCGTCATCTGTTGCCTCTACATCTCCCATGAAACGGCCGAATACTGAATCATACTCTATCTGATATGCCATTCTTTTGTTATCAGCGTGGTGCAGATTGACAGCGACTACCTCGATATCTGTATCGCGCATCTCCAGGCTTCTGATGATGACACGTGCTATACGGCCGAAGCCGTTAATTCCTACTTTGATTTTTTCGCTCATTGATTGCTCCTTTCACTCTAACCGGTTCTATTATAGTAGTCCCTCTTGTTATTATAGCAGAACTTAATAAGGATAGCTCAGATTTCCTCAAAAACTCTCTTGATTAGTCGCAGGCACTCACATGAACGTGAGTATAACTTTTCTGTGGCGGAGAGAGGGTGATTTGAAGATTTCAGCAAGTCCGGAAACGTTGAAAAATCAAGGAAGGAGTGACGTCCCTCTTCCAGTGTATCCAAATGATACCCGGCGGTGGCAAATAGATACCAAATAAAACAAGTCCACAGGCAGCTGTCGATCATCAATTCAGCCTCTAAATGCATTTATACAGGCCTGCAGACGAATAACAAGCAAATCCAGGCCTGGTTTTTAATATCAGGGCTTGCAAATTCACCTGAAAAGAGGTTGTCACATTTTGGTTAAATGCGGCAGCCTCTTATTCTTTACTATTTGCACCTTCTGCAGGCTTTCATCTCGTCTGCCAGCTTAGACGCCAGCTCTTCATTGAAGCTTCCCGGCAGTGATCTCCATTGCCAGTTACCTGCAGGCACCGATGGCGTATTCATTCTTGACTCTGTTCCAAGTCCCAGAATATCCTGCGCCTGCACGACTGTAAGCCCGGCATCAGACTTCCATATGGACCTCATCATATCCCAGTTGTAGTTATCAGGATCATTAAGCCCAAGGTATCTGATGGCTTCAGCGGTATCTTCACGATCTGCAGTCATTATCCAGCCGATTGCAGGTTCATTATCATGGGTTCCGAGATATGCAACACAGTTCTCATAATAATTTTCCGGCAAATACAGACTGCCCTGCGGGTCTCTCTTGTCGAAGGCCATCTCGAGCACCTTCATGCCGGGATATCCTGTTTCCTTCAGCAGCTCAGCTACATCAGGAGTTACAAATCCAAGGTCCTCGGCAATGATATCTTTTTTACCGATTGCAGACTCTACCGTCCTGAAGAATTCTATCCCGGGCCCTTTGCGCCAGCACCCCTTGCTCGCATCATCTGCACCATATGGGATCGCATAATAGGATTCAAACCCTCTGAAGTGATCTATCCTCAGTACATGATAGATCCCGGTCAGATATTCTATTCTCCGGTTCCACCAGGAATAGCCGTCTTTTTTCATGCCTTCCCAGTCAAAGAGAGGATTGCCCCACATCTGGCCTTTATCCGAGAAACCATCCGGCGGGCAGCCTGAGACCTCGACAGGTCTCCGCTCTCCGTCAAGCTGGAACATCTCAGGGTGCGCCCAGACATCAGCGCTGTCCATGGATACATAAATAGGCATGTCACCTATAATTCTTATACCCTTCTGCTCAGCATAAGTTCTCAGAGTCTTCCATTGTCTGAAGAACATGTACTGTATGGCCTTCCATTCGCTGATTGCAGAACCGTGTTCAAGTGAAAACCGGGCAAGCAGTTCTTCGTCATGGTTTCTGTAAGGATCATCCCAGTCGGTCCACGAGATGCCTCCAAAACTCTGTTTGACTGACATGAACAGAGCGTACTCATCAAGCCAGAAAGCATTCTCTGAACAGAATCTGCGAAAAGACTCAGGCTCATCGGCCAGCAGCCTCTCTGCCGCAAGCTGCAGAATACTAATTCTGTGCTCATTCAGCTTTCCGAAATCAACTTTTGCTGGGTCACTTCCCCAGTCGAGGTTCGCATATTCCTCATGTTCCAGCAGTCCCTCTTCTGCCAGCTCATCAAGGTCGATAAAATACGGGTTACCGGCAAATGATGAGAAGGACTGATACGGCGAGTCTCCGTATCCCGTAGGGCAAACAGGAAGTATCTGCCAGTAGCTCTGGCCGGCAGCAGCAAGAAAGTCTATAAACTCTCCGGCTTCTTTTCCAAGCGTCCCTATGCCATGCGGAGATGCAAGTGATGATATATGTAATAGAACTCCGCTCTTTCTCAAATCACTTTCCTTCTTTCAGTTATATTAGTGGCAGACAGCCTTCTCCGTATCCTTATCGAAGACATGTACCTTGTCCAGATCTATTGCCAGGCTGATGTTCTCATCCGCTTTTCTGGCATATCTTGCAGGTACTCTTGTTATCATCTTCTGACCGGCATAGTTGATGTACAGATATGATTCTGATCCCATCATCTCATCAAGGTCAATATATGCATCAATAACATTGCCCTCAGAGAAGAACTGTTTCTCAGCATGGAAGTCTTCAGGTCTGATACCTACTACGACTGTTTTGCCGACATATGGCTCAAGTTCCTTCTTGTCTGAGTGGATCCTTGCTTCGCCGAAGCAGAGTGAGAAGCCATCTCCTGCCTTCTCGACTGTTGCATCGATGAAGTTCATCTGAGGCGATCCGATAAATCCTGCCACGAAGAGATTGTCAGGATAATCATACAGATTCTGCGGTGTGTCATACTGCTGTATAATACCGTCCTTCATGACACATATCCTGTCTCCCATTGTCATGGCTTCGGTCTGGTCATGAGTTACATATACAAATGTAGTTCCCAGCTGCTTGTGCAGTTTACTGATCTGGCTCCTCATCTCTGTCCTGAGCTTGGCATCGAGATTTGAAAGCGGCTCATCGAGGAGGAATACCTCAGGATTTCTTACCATAGCTCTTCCGAGCGCTACTCTCTGGCGCTGTCCTCCGGAGAGAGCCTTAGGCTTTCTTTCAAGATAAGGCTCCAGTCCGAGAATTGATGCAGCCTCTTTGACCTTGCGGTCGATCTCATCCTTAGGTGTCTTGGCAAGTTCCAGAGCAAAAGCCATATTCTTGTATACACTCATATGCGGATAGAGCGCATAACTCTGGAATACCATTGCAATATTTCTTGATTTAGGCGGGACTTTGTTCATCAGCTTGTCACCGATGTACAGCTCACCATCCGATACTGATTCAAGGCCTGCGATCATACGAAGCGTCGTTGATTTACCGCAGCCTGACGGTCCGACAAGTACTACGAATTCCTTGTCTTTGATCTCAAGGTTGAGATCCGGAACAACCGTAACCCCGTTATCATATGTCTTAACGACATGCCTGAAGCTTATTCCGGCCATATCGATTATCTCCTTCCGTCTATTTCATGACTAGCTGTTCTATTACCATCATGGATATCTCAGATCTGCCTGATGCTGTTCCCCGGGATCAGTATGAACGGGATCACCTCGTGCACAGCGCTTCCGCCTCCTATCATATCGATCAGTATTTCGATACTTCTGGCAGCAATTGCCTCCCTGTTCTGTCTGATCGTTGTCAGCCTCGGAGTTACATAATCTGCAAGATCTATCCCGTCAAATCCTACTATCGACAGGTCTTCAGGAATACGGATTCCTCTGTCAGCAGCAGCTCTTATGGCTCCTATGGCTGTTACATCACTCATAGAATATATTGCAGTGACATCCGGCATCTTGCGAAACAGCTTACCTGCAGCGCTGTATCCTCCTTCAAGACCGAAGTAACTCTTCTCATACTGCCTGAACTCATCGAATTCAATGCCATTTCTGGCGAATGCTCTCCTGCAGCCGAAAAGCCGTTCCTTGGATGCTGTTGATGTCTCCGGATTGCCGCCGATAACGCCGATTTTGGTATGTCCATGCTCAACAAGCATGTCGATGATGTGTTCTGCGGCGCGCCGGTCATCAGTCGTGACACTAGACAGATTTTCAAAGCCCAGCTCCGATCCATCGATTGTGACAAGTACGCATGGAACATTAATTCCCGCAAAGCCGCTCCTGAAGAACTTCAGATTCGCACCAAGGAAGAGAATTCCCTCAGGCTTCCTTTCCATGCAGATACGCTGTGCAAAGTCTACCTCATTATCGTCCTCATTGAGATAGAATACATCGCATTCGTATTCGAACTCATCCAGTTTTCTCTGGAAGAGTTCTGTCAAAGCGTTGAACAGCATATTCTGAGTTCCTTTGAGTAGAACCGCTATACCTCTTGTCCCACGCTGCTTGAGCAGCTTCGCATTGCCGTTCAGCTGGAAATTGTATTTATCAACCACGGCCATGATCTGCGTTCTTGCTTTGTCAGATACATTCTTGTGTCCGTTCAGGACTCTCGATACTGTACCCACCGAATATCCGGATTCTCTCGCTATATCCTTGATAGTAATCATTTTCTCTACCTGCCTGCAGTTCTATCCCTTGACAGCTCCGGCCGCAACTCCCTTGATGATCTGCTTCTGCCCGAGCAAATATACTATGATAATAGGAATTATTGTCATCATGATGCTCGCCATCATTGGTCCCATCTCAACTTTACCATAGCTGCCTCTGAAATACTGTATCAGCATAGGAATTGTCTTATATTTCTTGATGTCAAGAACGAGTACAGGCAGGAGGTAGTCATTCCATACCCACATTGCTTCGAGAATGCCTACCGATACCAGTGTCGGCTTGAGGATCGGGAATACAACGAGGAAGAACGTCTGTATAGGATTGCAGCCGTCTATCATCGAGGCTTCTTCTATCTCCAGCGGGATAGA